>NZ_JBHZAG010000007.1:0-189162 GCF_042754125.1 Amycolatopsis sp. NPDC059235 | reverse complement strand
GGTTGATTGACATGGATCGTTACCCGCCTTGACAAGCACCCCCGAACCGTCAGCACAATCAACCTTCGGGGTGCCCCACGCAACCCCCACGGCAAGGTCGCCGCCAGGCGACGAGCCGAAACTCACCCCACATGCACCAACGGCCTCCGCTGCGGATCCGGCTCCGCCCGACGCAGCACCTCCCGCGTAACCGGAGGCACATCCCCATCCCCAAAAAACAAATACCGCCCCAAGAACTTAAACGGATTCCCCTCCGTCCAAGCAAAGTAAATATGCGGCCGCTCCCCAGTCTCATCCCGCAGATGCAACAAAACCGCCGCAATAGCATTAGCAATAGACGGACTCTTCATCCGCAAAATCCGATACCCAGCCCGCTTCTCCCCATGCACCCGCAACGTAGTCTCAAAATCCGAAGCATCCGAAATGGTAACCTCAAGAAAGAACAACGCACTGTCCCGAGGAATATGATTGTCCTCCCGCGCCTCCCGCTCCTTCTCCCGATACTCCTCCTCATCCCGAGCATCCGGCTCATTAGCAATAATCCGAACCGCCCCCGACCGCACCGCCTTGTCCACGATCCGCTGCGCAGCCGCGTCGAACTCAACCTTCTCGACCCGCAACTCCAACGACCGCGTAGCCCGAGAGATCAACGAGGTCAACACAATCGCCCCAATAAAGAACCCAGCGATCTTCACCCCCTCCGGCCGCTCCACCACATTAGCGATCGTCGTGTACAAAAACACCACCGTGATCGCCAGATAACCCCAAAACGCCCGCTGCTTAAGCCGCCGAGCAGACAGCGTAACCGCCACCGAAGCCGACGAAATCAACACCAAAACCCCAGTAGCATACGCCCCACCCTGAGCCTCGACATCAGCATCAAAGATCAACGTAATAACAAACGCGATAAGAGAAACCACGATCACCAACGGCCGAGTAGCCCGAGCCCAGTCCGGAGCCATCCCATACCGCGGCAAATACCGAGGCACGATATTCAGCAGTCCAGCCATCGCCGAAGCCCCGGCAAACCACAAAATCGCAATGGTACTGGCGTCATAAACCGTACCAAACCCATCCCCAAGATAACTATGCGCCAGATAAGCCAACGCCCGCCCGTTAGCCTTCCCGCCAGCCTGAAACTCCCGCTGCGGAATCAACACCGCAGTAGCAAAACTGGACGTAATCAAGAACGCACTCATGATCAACGCCGCAGTAACGAGCAACCGCCGAGTATTCCGAATCCGCCCGACCGGATCGGCCTCAGTATCCCCACGAGACCCCCGGACCAGCGGCATCACCGAAACCCCAGTCTCAAACCCAGACAACCCCAACGCAAGCTTGGGAAACACCACCAGCGCAACCCCAACCATCATCCAAGGATTGGGATGCTCACTAACCAGCAAATTCTGCCAGTCGACAACAAGCTGCGGTGCCCCGAACACATGCGCCAACGCGACAACCACCACCACGACGTTCAACGCGAGATAAACCCCGACGAGAACGACCGCGACCCCGATAGCCTCAGCGAACCCCTTGAGAAACACCGCCCCCAGCAACGCGATGAGCACCAACGTGATCCAGACCTGCCCGCCATGCAACGCAGCCGGAACAAACGGATTCTCAATAACATGCGCAGTCGCATCCGCCGCCGACAACGTCACCGTGATGACGAAGTCAGTAGCCGCAAACCCAAGCAGCGCAAGCACTAACAGCTTCCCGCCCCACCGGGACAGCAGCTTCTCCAGCATCGCGATCGACCCCTGGCCATGCGGACTCTCCCGCGCGACCCGCCGATAGATCGGCAGCGCCCCGGCAAGAGTCAGCACCACCAGCACCACAGTGGCCAACGGCGACAACACTCCCGCGGCGAGTGCGGCAATCCCCGGCTGATATCCGAGCGTGGAGAAGTAGTCGACACCGGTGAGGCACATGACCTTCCACCACGGCTGTTCGGCCTTTTTAGTCTCCCGCTTGCCACCGGTCATCTGCTGGGCGCGCTTGTGCTCGCCTTCGAGGAGCCAGGCACGCAGCTTTGTATTCGGCACGCGGCCGATCATGCCGGGTTCTACCGCCCGGCGCGGACCACGCTCAGCGGACGCTCAGGGTTTCACCCGGTACACAACTCAGAGACAAATAATGTTCAGGACGCACGGCGGCTCATGGCTGCTCGGCGAAGACGGCTGACTCGAACTCGACGGACCCGAAGGGCTCGACGACGGCTGCGGCGGCGCAGTCGGACCGGTGGTCTCCGGTCGTTCGCTCGACGCCGGATGAGACGGAGCGGAATCAGCCGAGTGAGCAGGCGTGCTGTGCTCGCCGAGCGGGTTGACGTTCACCTTGCTCGAAGGAGCATCCCCGACGCTGACCGTGCCCCCTTCGGTTTCCTCGCCGGTGGGCGTCGGCGGGTTGGTCTCATCGACGCCGCCAGCGCCGCCGGTGCGATCCGGCATCTCGACCACGCGCATCTCGGTGATCCGGGAGGCCCCGTCGCTCGCCGTGGTCCCGTACGAGACGAGCATGGCCGCCGCCCCGCAGCCGACGATCACCGCGAGCATCACCGAAACCATGCGCCACCGGGACCGGGACGGCGGCGGGATCCGTCGTTCGTGTCCTTCGCGCACCAACAGCTCGGCGACCGAAACCTCGTCGTTCACCAGCGAGACCTTTCACCAGGAGTGGCCTATTCCTACCGGATGAGCCCACCGAACGGGTGACAAAGGGCGAAACCTTCTACCCTGAGTGCTCACTCTAGCGGGTGTGAATCACAGCGCATTCACAGCTGCTCTTGGCCAAAATCCCAGCATGCCCAGCCACTCTGGACGCATGTCGCTGCGCGAGCCGGATCCGGCACCCCGCCCGACGCGCAGTGCTGCCACCACGGGAACTCCCCGGAAGTGGCGCTCCTTGACGTGGCTGCGCGGGCAGGCTCCCACGTCCGTCCCGCCCGCCGGAACCACCGACGTCCTCGAACCGGCCGGGGCCGCGGCCACGACCCGGGCAGGCGGAACCCATTTGGCCGACCTCATCGGATCCCCGGGGCCGACGGCGACGGCCGTGCTGCCGGACAGCGATCCGCTCGACCTCGTCCAGCCCGCGCCCAGACTTCCGTTCCTGGCCATCCCCGCGACCTGGCGGCCGAAACGGGCCTGGCTCGCCCTCGTCCCCAGCCCGCGGTCCACGCCGTTCACCTTCGGCTACCTCGTTCTCCTCCTCGGCACCTCGCTGCTCATCCGTTTCGCCAGCCCCAAGCTCACCGACAAACTCCTCGCCGTCTCCAGCACCGACGCGCACAACATGGCGCGCCACCCCCTCACCGCACTTCTGACCAGCGCGTTCTGGATCGCCGACGGCGGCTGGCTGCCGTACGCGGTGATCTTCGCGATCGCGGTCGCCCCGTTCGAGCGCCGCTTCGGCGGGCTCCGGACGGCGCTCGTCTTCTTCAGCGGGCACGTGCTCGCCACGATCGCCACCGAACTTCCGGTCATGGCCCTGATCCACACCGACGTCCTGCCGCATTCCGCGGGCCGCTGGCTCGACATCGGGGTCAGCTACGGCTTCCTCACCACCGCCGGCGTGCTCGTCGCGCTGCTGCGCGGACGGGCCAGGATCGCCGGGATCGTGGCCCTTGAGCTATTCGTTATCAGCGTTTATGTGACCGACGATCCGGCCAGTCTCGCCTCCGTCGTGACGGTCCTCGGACATGCCTGTGCGGCCCACTTCGGCCTGCTCGTGTGGGGTCCGCGACTGCGCAGCGTGCCCCGCATCGCCCGATAGCACCGCCGTCGGCGTCCAGACGAGTGATGCAAGCGGCTCCCCGTGTGGATATACACAGGCTTCACTCGGTGGTGTAATCGACGGGCCATACGCCGACAAGGGGGATCGGAAGCACCATGGAGGCTGACGCCCTGGCCGGTGAACCGGGTGGAATCACCCGGCGCGCCCAGCTCGCGGGCCTGCGGCCGGACGCCGGCGCGGGGGTCCTGTTCTCCCTGCATGCCTCCGAACCGGCGACCCTCACGTGGCTGCCCGGCCTCGACGCCGTCCTCGGCCTCCCCGGCGCGACCGGCAAGGAGCTGTGCGATCGGCTCACCGAGCTGCTGCGCCCGCTCACCGCGAACCTCCGCCGTACCCCGCCCGGCCGCGATTTCGAACTCGAACAGCCACAGGACGGCGCCGACGGGACCCCTCGCCGCATCCGGCTGCGCGCGCGGACTGTCGGCGAACAGGACCACACGACCGGCCTGCTCGGCGTCGCCTCGGCGGTCGCGGAAACCGAGCCGGACAAGTCCGACCTCGCGGAGCTGTCCGACCGCTACCAGCTGCTGATGGAACAGAGCCCGGACGCGATCTGCGTGCATTCCGGCGGCGTCGTCACCTACGCCAACCAGGCCGCGCTCGACCTGTTCGCGGCACGGGCGGCGCACGAGGTCGTCAGCCAAGAGTTCAGGGACTTCGTGGCCGCCGAATCCACGCAGCTGCTTGAGGATCCCAGTGCGGAACCGCGCGAAGCGGTGCTGAAACGGTTGGACGGGAGCAAATTCGTGGCGGAAACCGTTTCGGTGCGCACCAGCGACTCGAATCCGCCGTCGTTCCAAGTGGTGATCCGCGACAGCACCGTCAAACACGCCGCCGCCGCTGCCGTCCGCGCGCAAGAAGCGCTGGTCACGCACGTCAGCGACGCCATCGTCACGATCACCGCCGAAGGCATCGTCACCGGCTGGAACCCGGCCGCCGAGACCGTCTACGGCTGGCCCGCCCCGGAGGCGCTCGGCCGCCGGGTGCACGAGGTGCTCGGCATCGACCCGAACCCGGCCGCGATCCGCGACGGCGTCGCCGCACAAACCCACCGCGGCCGGGACGGCTCGCCGCGGCAGGTCCGGGTGTCCGCGACCGAGACCGTCGACGGCTTCCTCCTGGTCTGCACTGACGAAACCGCACGTCGACGTGTGGAGCAGCACTACGCGACGGTCGTCGCCGCGCTCGACGAGGGCGTCCTGGTCATCGGCCCGACCGGCCTGATCCAGTCAGCGAACCCGTCCGCCTGTCGCATCCTCGGCGTCCCCGGGACGAAGCTGCTCGGTGTCCCGTGCACGACGCTCGTGCTGTTCGACGAGGACGGCAACCGGATCCCGGACGACGAGCTGCCGTCCATGCGCACGCGCCGCACCGGAAGCACGCACAACGGCCTGGTCGTGCGCCTGCGCCGGCCCGACGGCCGCGACGTGTGGGTGTCCCTGACCTCGCGGTTGCTCGACTCGGACGACCCGAACGGCGTCTCCGTGGTCACGTCCTTCACCGACATCACCGAACGGCGCGCGATCAGCGCCCGGCTGGCTCACGAGGCGACCCACGACCCGCTGACCAGGCTCGCCAACCGCACCCTGGTGCTGGACCGGCTCGACCGCCGCGACGGCGCCGAGGCGGCCGCCGTGCTGTTCCTCGACCTGGACAAGTTCAAGCTGATCAACGATTCCCTCGGCCACCCGGTCGGCGACCAGGTGCTGCGCATCGCCGGCGAACGCCTGCGCCGGGCCACCGGGCCCGACGACGTCGTCGGCAGGCTGGGCGGCGACGAGTTCGTGGTCGTCACGTCCGCGACGACCGGCCAGGCGCAGGTCGGGGTCTTCGCCGCACACCTGCGTTCCGTGCTGGCGGAACCGGTTTCGGTGCACGGCAGGCAACTGCACCTCGACGCGAGTATGGGCATCGTCCTCGTCGAACCGGACGACCGCCGCAGCGCGGAGGATTTGCTGCGTGACGCGGATGTCGCGATGTACCAAGCGAAATCCCGCGGCCGCGGCCGGTTCGAATTCTTCGACGTCGCACTGCGCGAGCGCATGCAGCGCCGGCTGCGGATGGAACAGGATCTCCGCGACGCTGTCCACAGTGGACAACTGTGGCCCGCCTATCAGCCGGTGGTCGACCTGCGCACCGGCGAAATGGTCGGCGTCGAAGCGTTGCTGCGCTGGACGCACCCGAAACACGGCGCGATCTCGCCAGCGGAATTCATTCCGCTGGCCGAGGAAAGCGAACTGATCAACGTGCTGGGCAAGTACGTCCTGCGCGACACGACGCGCGAACTGGCCGCCCTGCGCAATGGCCGGGGCCTCGACCTCAGCCTGAAAGTGAACCTCTCCGTCCGGCAACTGGACGACCCGCATCTGGTCCCGGCGGTCCGCGACGCACTGGCCACCACCGGCCTGCCGCCCGGCTCGTTGACGTTGGAGGTCACCGAAAGCGCGCTCATGCGCGACACGTCGGCGGCCGCGGAAGTGTTGTCCGCCTTGCGTTCTCTCGGGGTTCTGCTGGCCATCGACGACTTCGGCACCGGCTATTCGTCGCTGGCCCAGCTGCGTCGCCTGACGCTGGACACCCTCAAGATCGACCGCTCGTTCATCACCGGAATCGCCGACTCCCGCGACGCGGCCGCGATCGTCACGAGCATCATCGCGATGGCGCACGCGGTGGATCTGACGGTGGTCGCGGAAGGCGTCGAGACCGCGGAAGAGCTTGCGCTGCTGCGAGAACTCGGCTGCGACCAGGCCCAGGGCTACCACCTCGGCCGGCCGCTGGCCGCCGCGGAGCTGTTTCAGTAAGTCTCGAGCAGTGCCGCCAGCTCGTCGTCGGCGAGGAAGACGTCCAGATCCTCCAACGTCTTGCCGAGATCGACCGGTTCGATCGTGCGGTTCTCGACCGTGCCGTCCGGGTGGCTCTCCTGGTATTCGCGGCCGAGCAGCCTGCGGAACCGGCCGGGCTCAAGCCGCATCACCACGATCCGCCCGGTGAACGGCGACTTCGGATGCGTGGACGTGTAGTGGTGGAACACCTGGTAGTCGATCGGGCGGCTGCTCACCTGAGGCAGTACCTCGTGCAGGTCTTCCCAGCCGTCGCCGTCCTGTTTCTGCAGCACCCACCAGCCGTCGCGCAGGGTCATCCGATGTGTCCAGCCGGCCTGGTCCACTTCGGCCCTGTCGATCAGCGGCATCGGCAGCAGGATCCCCGCGCCGAATCCGACGTCTACCAGAAACTGTTGCCCCTCAACGGTAATCACCAGCGTCATGTGGGTGTACGGCCCGCTCTTCCGCGGCTGCACCCGCGCGACCGTGCGCTGCACCTCGTACCCGAGCTGCTCGGCGACGGCCGCGAACAGCCCGGCCTGCTCGTAGCAATACCCGCCCCGGCGGCGTCCGACGAGCTTCTCGCTGACGACGTCGAGCTCGATCCCGCGGTGTCGCCCGATCACCACATCGATGTTCTCGAACGGGATCGCCCGAACGTGCGCCTGCGCCAACCGCCCCAGCGCCGCTACGGACGGCTTCTCTCGCCGCTGCCCCACGCGCGCGAGGTAAGCGTCGACGTCGGCTGCTTCGATGTTCCATTCCCCGGTCATAGGGCCAGTCTGCAACCTCCAGCTAGCTCTAGGTCAACAATCACCCAGGGTCACGACGGTTGTGACTGGCACCACTCTCTGGTGTGATGTACCCCGCGATGCCTACCAGTCAGTAGCACACGTCCGAGTGAGTGCTGGCCTTTCTCGAAGGGAGCCCGATGAAGACCCCTCGACCACTGGCCCGGGCCAGTGCGGTGACGGCACTGGCGACCGCCGCCGCATTGCTGCCCGCGACCGCGTGGGCAGCGGCCCCGACCTGGGCCCCGGCGGACACCGCCGCCGTGCACCCCGGGGTGCAGACGCACACCAACGGGGCGCAATGCACCTCGAACTTCGTGTACAGCAACGGAACGGACGTTTTCCTCGGGCAAGCCGCGCACTGCTCCGGCACCGGCGGCTCGACCGAAACGAACGGCTGCTCCGCCGGTTCGCTCCCGATCGGCACTCCGGTCTCGATCACCGGAGCGAGCAAGCCCGGGACGCTTGTGTACAACTCGTGGCTGACCATGCAGTCCCGCCACGAAGCGGACGCGAACACCTGCCAGTACAACGATCTCGCGCTCGTGAAGGTCGACCCGGCGGATGTGTCCAAGGTGAACCCGAGCCTGCCCTTCTGGGGCGGCCCGACCGGCGTCAACACCGCCGGCACGAAGCAACTAGGCACGGTGCTCAGCTACGGCAACTCCGAACTGCGCGGCGGCATCACCCAGCTGTCCCCCAAACAGGGCACCAGCCTGGGCGACACCGGCGGCGGCTGGAGCCACACCGTACTGACGGTGACCCCCGGCATCCCCGGCGACTCGGGAAGCGGCTTCCTTGACCGGGACGGCAACGCGCTCGGGGTGCTGAGCACGCTGAACCTGGCCCCGCAGCCCGGGACGAACGGTGTCGGCGATCTTTCGCGTGAGCTGGCGTACGCGAGTGCTCATGGCGGGCTTGGGACCGTGGAACTGGTGCCGGGGACGGCTAAGTTCCGCGGGCCGTTGATCTAGCGTTCGCTCTAGCTGCGAGCTGACGTACCTGGCGTGCCCGGCACGATTCAGATCGTGCCGGGCACGGCCAAGTTCTGACGCCGGTGCCAAGGTGCAGCCACCTCACGGCGACCCGACGCCGCGCATCACACTCGGCACGATCAAGCTCCACAGTGCACCTCGTCCCGGGCACGACAACGCTCTGCGAACCCACCGAACCAGGCGTCGGCAACGGGATCCCGGGGAACTTCCCGTGAGCATCCCTTCACCGTCCTCGCCAGAGCAGGTGTCTATCCCGCAGCGCCACCGGAACCTGCCGATCGCCCAACGCCCCGGGACCCACCTCAATCCCCCACTGCGACCGCATACAGGTACCACGACGAATGCGGCAACCACTGTTCATCCCACCGCCAATCGTCGTCCTTTCCGGTGACCACGTAACCGCGGTCCCACGCTATTCCGCTGCCGTCCTCGTTCAAGCCGGTGATGCCGTTGACAATCCCGCCCGCCGTCGGCAGGAACTGCCACGACCCGAGCCAGCTGTACTGCGGGTTGTCGCGGCCGCTGCCGTCGAGCATGCACACGCCGTACGGGTTGCTGCCGCAGATCCAGTTCAGCTGGTCCGCCGCGTACGACCGCAGCCGACCCGCGAACTCGCCCGAAAACCGTTGCGCGGCAAGCCGAGCGGCGGTCGCCAGCGACGCGATCCGCGCGTTCTCGCCCTGCCACCACTGGTCTTTCACTCGCGGCGTGACGTTGTGCGGGAAGAAAAATGAGCTGTACCTCTTACCCTCTCCATCTTGCACAAGATTCCGCGCATACCCAAACGGGTTAGGCACCTCGGCAGTCACCGCCAGCTCGAACTCCAGCGACCGCCGCACCGCCTTCAGCACCTCGGAAACCGTTGCCGCGTCAGCGATATCGGCGTAGGCGAGCAGGCTGATCACCGGCAGCCCAGCGTCAGAGGGATGGAAGTACGGCCGATCGCCGTCGTCCGCGCGCCAGTAGTCTCGGTAGGATTTCCAGGAAACCAAGCGCTGCAACAGGTTGTGCGCTCGACGATCCGCCGCTTCGCGGTATACTGGCTTCTTGGTCACCTGATACAACTCGACCGCCGCCAGCAACGCGCCGTAGTCGTCCTGGATGTTTTCCTTGCCGTCATTGGTCATTTCGACGTTGTGGTGCTCCAGGAAGTCGAACGCCGCTTCCGCCGTCGCCAGGTACTCCTCGTGGGAGTAGTCGCCCGACGCGTCCAGCGTGGTCGCCGCAGCCAGCGCCGCGATCGCGACCCCGCCGCCTTCGCGGTAATTCACCTGGACGGGCTCGCCGTCGCTGTTCGCCAGGACGTACCGCAGCTTCGGATCTTTCGGCGGCCCAGGCTGGATGACCGAGGTGACGAACGTGCCGTCCGCAAGCTTCACCCGGCGCAGGTAATCGGCGCCGAACAGCGCTTCGTCGGCCAGCCAGGTTCGCAATTGGGTGAAGTTGGTGTCGCCGCGCGCAGTGAGCCGCTGGTACGCCTTGGCCAGCACCCAGGCGGTGAGCGGAATCTGCAGAGTGTTGAAGTAGCTGCGATCCGACAGCTGGGTGAAGTGCTTGCCGAAGTCGCCGGTCGCGTCGTACCAGCCGCCGTGCGCGTCCATGACCTGCGTGCCCTTGGGGCCGATCGGCGCTGCGCGGTCCTGGCGATCGAAGCGGTCCGAGCTGCGGGTGCCCTTGAAGTAGTGCACGACGTGAGAGAGCGTGTAGCGCTCAAGCACCTGCTGATCGACGCGGAACGGCTGCGACCGCCCGTCCGCGGCGAGCAGGACGTACTCGCCCTCGGTCTTCAGTGCGGAAAAATCAGCGGTCCAGTAATGCCGGTCGTCCCAACCCGGAACCTGAGCGGCCGGCCGCGGACTCCCAGTGAAGACGACCTTCCCAGTGGCGACGTCGACGACGGTAAACCTCGGAATCGCCCGCGGCGACCCGGTCGCGAGCACCGCCCGCTTGGGCGCACCGGGCGCGTAACCGACGTTGTTCGCGTAAACCGCCACCCCGGCCTGCGCCTCGACGGCCGCCGCCTCAGCTCCCAACGGTGTCATCGCCCCCACTGCCCCGACCCCCACCGCCGCCGACCCGGCGAGAAAACTGCGACGCCCCACATCTCCCGGCATTCTCGACCTCCAAGTGGTCCAGACCTCTGAGATGTTATTGAGGCTAAGTAGCGATCCGGAGGTTTGGCAAGACTGCTTCCGAATGGCGGAGCCAAGGTCGACGCAGTTGGCCGGAGTGGCCTGCGCGGACACGCGGGAGCCGCGGTCCACTGCCTCAGGCACGACCACGGCACCACGACCGTCGAGCCAAGACTCGTGGCCGCCCAACGGCAGCCGGGGAACGTCGCGCGGCAACTCAAGGGTCCCCGCGCAGAGCCGCAGGAGACGGCCGAAAAACGAAACAGCCCCCATCCGGATGAATGAGGGCTCTTTTCGCAGGTAACGGTGTGGCCAGGGCCGGGGTCGAACCGGCGACCTTCCGCTTTTCAGGCGGACGCTCGTACCAACTGAGCTACCTGGCCGGGAACGCCGGCTAGGAGCCGAACGATCTTGCGACCCTGACGGGACTCGAACCCGCGACCTTCGCCGTGACAGGGCGACGCGCTAACCAACTGCGCCACAGGGCCTTACTGGTACTGCGTACTCCCAACGGGATTCGAACCCGCGTTGCCGCCTTGAAAGGGCGGAGTCCTAGGCCACTGAACGATGGGAGCCCGGTCGGTTTCGGTGTACCGACCGACCGCGCTCTCAGGTGTTCCCCTGGGAGCGATTACAAGCATAGGGCACGTTCCAAGGGGTTTGCACCGGGGGTTCCTTAAGCGGTCAGCGAGCCTCCGACCTGCGACAACGTCCGCGTCGACAACCTGGCCGCACCACGCGACGCCGATCGGCCCGCCCGAAGCCGCTCCGGACGATCGGTGTGCGCCACGCCACTCTACGCCGGAGGCGACCCCGCACGCCGGGAATCCGGACCCGCTCAAGCCGCGCTTCCCGTCCATCGAGACACGAGTTCACGCCAAGACCGGTGGCCACGACGACTCGCCCGCGCCTGAGCCGGCCGAGTCAGCGCTGCACGGGCGCCTCGCCGTCGTCACCCGGACTCAGCCCGAGCATCTCCAGCAATTGCACGCAGTCCTCCACGTCGAGCGCGCCGGCCGCGACGGCCAGCCGGGCTCGGCGGACCTGGTCGTCGGAGACCCGTTGCCCTTCCGACGACCCGCGCTGCGCCGGCACGCCGCCGGACAGTGACGTGCTTCCCCCGTCGGCACCTTCGTACCGAAGGAGGAACTGACGAACTTCGACCGATCCGCTCATGGCCCCTCCATGCGGTTCGCAACAACTGGCCGCGAGGCTAACCAGCGGCGAGCGGCACCGGCAGCCCCCCGGAGAGTGAACCTGTGAACACTCTCCGAAGCTTCCCTGGTAACGCATTCCAAGATCGCGCAGAACGATTTCTCCCGGCTTCCCCTCGCCGATCCCCGGAACTCGTGCAACAATCGGTGTTGCTGACACACCCCCGGTCAGCGCCTGTGGAGATCCCCTCCGACCCCCGCGTTCCTCCCCCTGGCGCGGGGGTCTCTCCATTTCTGCACACCGGTGCTGACCTGCGGATCTACTCTCCGTACTCCTGATCAACAGACAGTCGCGAAATGCGTTTACCGACTGGGCTGAACAGGTGATCAAATTGGGCTGGCCGAGCACGGAAATGCGTGTGTCGTGGCTCACAGTGGTTTCTTTGCCGAGACCCAACCGTTATCGTGACCGCGTGCCTCTTCCCTCCCTCGGCCGCCTCAGCAGCCGCACGAATCTCAAAGCCGTCTCGAGCGGGCGGCATCGTAATGCCGCCAAGGCCGCCGGCGACGAAGTCGTCGAGGACAAGGAGCTCACCAGCTACCTCGCCGCGCTCGCCCCGGACTCCGACCCGGAGAGCACCGGAACCGGCAGCCGCTTCGGCGACGCGCAGGTCTACCAGCTGCGCATGAACCTCATCGCCAGCCAGCAGCTCAAGGACATCGCCGTCGCCCGGAACCTGACCCCGCAGGCCCTGGCGCAGGAATGGATCCTGGAGCGCCTCTCGTGGGAGGGCCAGGCGTCCTCCGCCCAGGAGCGCCGCCACTCCGACGCGATGACCGACGAGTTCCACTTCCCGGCGGAGACCTTCGAGCAGCCCCTCGTCGGGCGCTGATCCCCGCCCCCCTGAACGAAAACCCCCGGCTTCCCCCGACGGCCGGGGGTTTTCCCTTTTCCGGGCCGCTGGACAGCCAGTGTCCCGATGGGCGGGACGCTCGCGGATTCTCCTAGCCGACGACTTGGCCTTGGCGCGAAACGGACGGCCCGGCTGATAGTTCGCCGCGGGCGGCGCGCGGCTCGCGAGCAGGCGCGGGCACACAGTGAGGGGACGCAGGGCTGTGGCTCGACCCGACAGTGCGGCGCAACCGCAACCCGGCCCGGCTCAACCCCAGTCCGACAGCGCAGCGCAACTGCAGTCCGACAGCGCAGCGCAACCCCAGCCCGACAGCGCGGCGCAGCCCCAGTCCGGCAGCGCGGCGCAGCCCCAGTCCGGCAGCGCGGCGCAACCGCAGTCCGACAGCGCAGCGCCGCCCCAGCCCGGCAGCGCGGCGCGGCGGAGACGCGACGTGCGCGGGGTGCCGCGGCGGCGACACAGCGCGGCGGGGCATCACGGCAGCGCGTTGAGCAAGGCGCGCAGCCAGCCCGCGCAACTGGACTCCGGCAGCCAACTCCAGCCGCGACTCGCGCAACCGACTCCAGTCGCCGACTCAGGCAGCCGACTCGGGCAGCCGACTCCGGCCGCCAGCTAGGGCGGCCGGCTCACGCAGCCGACTCCGGTCCGGGCGACTGACCTCGGCCCTCAGCCCAGCCGCCAAACCCGGCAATCAGCCCAAGCCTCCCGCCCGCCACCGCCCCTCGGCCACCCGATCGAGTCAACTCGGCCGCACCCACTCACAGTCGAAGCAACCAACCGATCCGGCGTCGCCCATCCGTGCCCAGACCCGCCGACATCCGCCCGCACCGAACCCGCCGAACCAGGCTTCAGCCACGCTCTCCGAGCCCCAGCCGAACCAACCCCAGCCACGGTCCCCGAACCCCAACCGAACCAACCCCAGCCGCGCACCCCCGAGCCGCAGCCGAACCAACCCCAGCCACGCTCGCCGAACCCAAGCCGAACCCAGGCAGCCCGCCGACCGCCCGAACCCGAGCAAGCCGTGGCGCACCCCCGAGCCACCCCGACCGGCGCTCACCCCAAGACCCCCACCGGCGACCACCGAACCGTCGCCAGCAACACCGGTCAACGCGCGACCCGAGTAAGCCCGTGGCCCATCCCACCCCGGGCCAGGCTCAAGCCGCCAAGCCCCGGCCGACCGAACCGCAGCCCACGATCAGCCGCGATCAACCCACGATCAACCGCGGTAACCGTCGCCTCAAACATTCCCCACAACGGAACCCGCAATGAAAAAAGGCCCCGACGGGAAATCCCGTCGGGGCCCTTCTTTCAGGCCTGAGAAAACGCGCGGGCCTGACTCAGATCGCGCGGACCTTCTGGGCCTGCGGGCCCTTCTGCCCCTGGCCGACCTCGAACTCCACTCGCTGGTTCTCCTCGAGGGTGCGGAAGCCGCGTCCCTCGATCTCCGAGTAGTGCACGAAAACGTCGCCTTCGCCGCCGTCCTGCGCGATGAAGCCGAAGCCCTTCTCCGCGTTGAACCACTTCACAGTGCCTTGCGCCACCGCTGTACTCCTCGTAACAGATCCGCTTCGAATGCCACCGAAGCGGCACCCAGGCCGTCCCGGGCGGTTCCAACGAGACGAGCGAAGAGCTTTTACGGCCCCACGGCTCGCGTCAGAAGTTCCGCGAGTGTGAAGCCACGAACACGCAAAACGACGGCCTGGTCAGCAGCCTACCGGGATCTCACCAAATCTGAACCCCGTTGATCGCAAGGATCGGTTCCATCGTGCGCGCATCACCGGAACGTCGTATCGCCGCCTACGCACCGCTGTCGGACCTCGCGGCTACTCTGATCCAGTACACCCAGCGCAGTTCGGTGATGCACAGTGCGCGGTCGATCGAGCCGCCTCCGTAATGGTCACTCGGTGCAGTGTGATGCTGGTCACCCCTTTTCCGGTGAACGTGAAGGCATCTCGGGACGTCTGGGTGTTCGGGGTACCAAGGGGAGATTGGGGATCGGTGTGACAATCCGACACTTCGCACGCCGCCGGGCCGGCGTCGCGGTGCTGGGCTTGGTCGCCGCGCTCACGCTCGGGGCGTGCAGCGGCGGCGGGTCGAGCGTGAACGCGGGCGGGACCGCGGGCGGCGGGCCTACCGAGGCGCCTGCCACGCCCGCGAAAGCGGCGGCCGTGGCGATCACGCCGGCTTCCGGGGCGGGCGACGTGGCGCCGGGCCAACCGGCGAAGGTGACCGTCGCCAACGGCACCATCGGAGCCGTCACGCTCACCAACGCCGACGGCAAACAGGTGCAGGGACAGCCCTCGCCGGACAAGAAGAGCTGGAGCAGCACCGAAGACCTCGGCTACGGCAAGACCTACACCTGGTCCGGCCAGGCCACCGGCGAGGACGGCAAGCAGGTCCAGATCAACGGCTCGTTCACCACGGTCAAGCCGCGCCGCCAGATGCAGGGCAGCCTGAACGTCGGCGACGGGCAGACCTACGGCATCGCGATGCCGATCGCGCTCACGTTCCCGAGCGCGGTCAAGGACAAGGCCTCCGTCGAGCGCGCGCTGTCGGTGGAAACCACGCCGAAGACCGAGGGCGCCTGGGCGTGGCTCAACGGCGACACTTCGGTGCACTGGCGGCCGAAGGAGTACTTCAAGCCGAACACGAAGGTCGTCGTCTCGGCCAACATCTACGGCGTTTCGATGGGCGACGGCGTCTACGGCAAGCAGGACGTCTCGGCGAGCTTCACCATCGGCCGCTCGCAGATCGTCAAGGGCAACACCCAGGAACACACCATGCAGGTCGTCCGCGACGGCCAGCAGGTCATGGACTTCCCGGTGAGCTACGGCCTCGACTCCGACCCGGGCCGCGTCACGCACAGCGGCACGCACGTGGTGATGTCGAAGCACGCGACGTACTCGATGAGCAACCCGCGCTACAACTACACCGACGTGAACGTGCCGTGGGCGGTCCGGATCTCCAACAACGGCGAGTTCATCCACGGTCTCGCGGGGTCGATCTGGGCGCAGGGCAAGAAGAACATCTCGCACGGCTGCCTCAACCTGTCGCCGGCGAACGCGAAGATCTACTACGACAGCGTCCTGCCCGGCGACCCGGTGGAGATCTCCGGCAGCACCCAGCAGCTGGGCGCGAAGGACGGCGACTACAACGACTGGACCTACGACTGGGCGTCGTGGACCAAGCTGTCGGCGCTGTCCGCGTAACCGAGAACCGAACAAGCACCACCGGACGGCCGGGAGCTCTCGAACGCTCCCGGCCGTTCGCGTGTCCGGCGAGAAAAGAAAAACCCGATGCAACCCCGGCGAGCGCCGGCCGCATGACTAGAGCAGACAAGCGCCACCCGGCGCTCGTGGAACCAGGAGGAAACTCGTGCGTGTTCGCTTCGCTCTCGCCATCGGTTCGCTGCTGCTCGCCGGAGGCGCGCTGACCGGCGGCGCGGTCGCTTTCGCCGCGGACGCCCCGCCGTCGGCGCAGCCGGCCCCGACGAAGACCGCCCCGGCCGAGCGGCCCACCGCCGCGCCCGCCCCGGCGCCCACGGGCCGTCAGACCACCGCCGCTCCGGCCCCGGGTGCGCCGCGGGTCGCTACCCCGGGCCAGCCGCCGAAGGCTGCCGGCAAGCGCGTCCCGACTGCCGTGCCCGCGGGCCCGACCGGCGACCTGCACCTGCCCTCGGTCTGGGGCTGATCACCCGGTGCCCTCCCGCTCCAGTCCGGCGTCCGGGCCGAGCTCGCCGTGGGACGGCGAGTTCGCCCGGTACTTCGGCGAGCGCGCGCACAGCCTGCGGTCCACCGCTTACCTGCTTTGCGGGGATTGGCACCGGGCCGAGGATCTCGCACAGGCGGCGCTGCTCAAGCTGTACCTCGCCTGGCCGCGGCTGGCCCGGCACGACGCGCTCGACGCTTACGCGCGCAAAATCGTGCTGCGCACTTTCCTCGCGGAAAACCGCCGCAGCCGCTGGAAACGGGAGCGGCTCACCGACGCACCACCCGACGTCCCGGCCCCTGCCGCCGAGACTGAGCACGACCAGCTGATCCAGCAGGCACTCGCCGCGTTGGCCCCGCGCCAGCGCGCGGTGCTGGTGCTGCGGTACTTCGAAGACCTGTCCGTCGAGGAGACCGCCGCGGCGCTCGGCTGCCGGACTGGCACTGTGAAAAGCCAGGCCGCGCGCGGTCTGGCCACCTTGCGGACCCGGCTGGGCCCGCATTTCGAGGCACTGCCTGTCCCGGGAAGGAGGTGAACGAGATGGATTCCGACGACACCGAAGCTGTGCGCGCCTTGTTCGCGCAGGCGCCGGACGGCCCGCCGATGCAGGTCGACGCCGCCGACGTGATCGTGCGAGGTGCCGCTATCCGCCGGAAGCGCAAGCGCTGGGCGGTCGCGGGCAGTTCCGCCGCGACGGTCGCGGTGATCGTGGTGGCCGGTCTCGCGGTGGGCAGCCGCGGGACCGAGCAGCCGCCGGTGATGCCCGCCGGGCCGGGACTCGCCACCGTCTCGCCAGCGCCGTCCAGTCCGGCCGAGCCGATGAAGACCTCGACGGACCCGCTGCAGGCACCCGCGCCCGGTCCGGAGGTGAGCCCTGGCTCGCCGGACAAGCCGCCGCCGACGGAACCGACCGGTCAGCGGGCGGGAACGTCTCGGCCGGCGCAACCGCCGCGGGCGCATCCGACCACGAGCGAACGGGCTCCCGCATCCCTGCGTTCACCTGCGGGAACCGCGTCGTTACCCAGCCCGACCTCCGGCTGAAACGCAATCGCGGCAAGAGTGGCGGACGTCACCAGATCAAGTGGGTTTTCGACGAAATATCCCGGGCTTTCGGGGCGATGTTCTCAGTGGCGGCCGGAGCGGCCGTCGAACCAGTCGCTCAGCCGGCACAGGATTGGCCGGCCCGAGAACCTGAGGAGGAAGCACCATGGTGCTCGTTGCACTGATGATCGAAACCGTTGTTGCCGTCGTGGTCGCCGGTGGCCTGGCAGCTTGGGCCCGTAAGCGCTTCGCTCCGCAGGCGGTCGAGGCGACGCAGAACAGCTGACTTTAAAAGAAAACCGCCCTCTGTCCTTAATGGACGGAGGGCGGTTTTCTTTTGGGCTCAGCAGCTCACTTGCTGGCGCCGGCGAGCTTGCCGCCGGTGTCCGCGGTGTCGATCTCCTCGATCGGCACCCGCGCCGTCTCCGGGATCTTGATGATCGGGACCAGCGCGATAAGGGCCGCGATGATCAAGTAGTACGCCGGCCAGTCCGCGTTGCCGGTGCTGCCGATCAACGCCGTGACGACCACGCCGCAGGTGCCGCCGAACAGCGACGTCGAGATGTTGTAGCCGATGGCGAACGAGCCGTAGCGCACGCGCGTCGGGAACATCGCCGGGAACGTCGAGCCGATGACCGCCAGCATCAGCGCCAGCAGGATCGCCACGACCAGGAAGCCGACGATCAGCCACAGCAGGCTGCCGCTCTGCATCAGCTTGATGCTGGGCCAGCTCAGCACGATGAACCCGATGGCCGCGGTGAGCAGCAAGGGTTTCCGGCCGATCCGGTCGGACAGCGAACCCAGCGGGATCAGCAGCGCGAACTGCACGATCTCCACGCCGATGATGATCAGGCTGGACTCGGTGTCGCCGATGTGCAGAGTGTCGGTGAAATACGTCGGCATCGTCGTGAGCAGCATGTAGTCGGCGATGTTCAGCAGCAGCACGATGCCGATCAGGTTCAGGATCATCCGCCAGTTGCGCTGGATGGTCTCCTTGAGCGGAGCCTTCTCCGCCTTTTCGCCCGCCGCCTCGAGCCTGCGGAACTCCGGCGTGTCCTCGAGCTTCGACCGCAGGTACAGCCCGATCGCACCGATCGGAAGCGCGATGAAGAACGGGATCCGCCAGCCCCACGAGTCGAACTGCTCGGTCGACAGCGACAGGTAAGTGATCAGCACGACCGAGTTGCCGAGCACGTAGCCGGCCAGGGTGCCCATCTCCAGGAAGGAACCGAAGAAACCACGCCGTTTCGTCGGCGCGTATTCCGCGATGAACGTCGCCGCGCCGCCGTACTCGCCGCCGGTCGAGAAGCCCTGGATGAGCCGCAGCAACAAGATCGCGATCGGCGCCGCGATGCCCATGCTGTACCCGCCTGAATACGTCGGCAGCACGCCGACCAGGAAGGTGCAGCCGGACATCAGCAAAATGGTGAGGGCGAGAACCTTCTGCCTGCCGAGCTTGTCCCCCAACGGGCCGAAGAACGCTCCGCCGAACGGCCGTACGATGAAGCCGACGGCCAGCAGGGCAAGCGATTTCAGCACCGCGTTGCCCTCGCCGGGGAAGAACAGTGTTCCGATACTCGTCGCGATCGCGCCGGAGGTGAATACGCCGTAGTCGTACCACTCGGTCGCATTACCCATCGCGGACGCGATCACCGCGCGTTTGACTGTTCTCTGATCGACCTCGGGTTTCCCCGTCTTTGGCTCACTCATCCCGGCGGTGACCTCCTCCTGCACACGTCCCGGTCCATCCGTTGGAGCACATTTCCCCAGTCTTGACCCGTTGAACCAAGCTGGCAGGGTGAGTCGCGAAATTTCTACCGTGCGGAATTTTCCGACTACCCTGCGCTGAGGAAATGGGCCCGCGCCGGTCAGGGCGGGTGCCGACGGGTCCTTCCGCCGGGTTAACGTCGTCCCATGAGTCCTGTTTCCGGCCCGTGGCCGCCCGTGCCGGTGGAGCCGCCGGAGATCCACCCGAAGGCCCCCGCGCCCGGCACTGAGCTAGGCGCCCACTTCGCCGAATGCTTCGGCTGCGGCGACGAGGTAGACGGCGGCCTGCACTTGAAATCAGCCATCGCCGAGGGTTACACGGTGCACTCGAAGTTCACCGTGACGTCCGCGCATCAGGGCGCGCCTGGGCTCGCGCACGGCGGCCTGCTGGCGTGTGCCTTCGACGAGGCGCTCGGCTCGACGGTCGGAAACCTGCTGCACCGGCCCGCGGTGACGGGAAAGCTCGAGACGGACTTTCGCCGCCCGGTGCCGGTCGGGTCCACGTTGTACATCGAGGCCCGGCTGGACGGGGTCGCCGGTCGGAAGATCTACGTGAGCGCGGACGGGCACCTGGACGCCGCCGACGGGCCGGTCGCGGTGAATGCCCGGGCAGTGTTCATCGCAGTGGGGTTCGAGCACTTCAGCACCCACGGCGACCCGCAGGCGCTGGAGAAGCTCGCCGAGCAACACCGCCGCAACAAGCGCGAGTGGGACATCAACCCCTGAGGTCCGTGAAGGGCTCCTTGAGGGACTTAGATTCCCTCAAGGAGCCCTTCACAGACGGTCAGGTGAGGGTGCGAGGACGGATGGCGTTGGCGCGGTCCACCAGCGCGATCCGGTCGGTCGTGTTGTCGGTGAGCCGAGCCAGCGACCGGTAGCAGCGCTCCAGTCCGAATCGGACGTCGCGCTCCTCCAGTTCGCAGCCGAGCACCTTCGCCGTCGTGACCGGCTTCGTCTGGTTCGGCACCTTCAGCCAGTCATACGCCGCTTCAAGGACCTCCGCGCTGAGCCGCGTGTGCCGCTCGGCATCGAGGTTGAGCCGCTGCAACCGACCCGACGCGTCGACCAGGTCGCCCTCGGTGACAGTCGGGTGTTCGCCGGTGCCGGTGCCCTGCGCCCGAGTCTTGATCTTGATCGCCGCAACCTGCGCATCCACGTAATGCGTAGAAGTAGCCGGAACCCCTTCCAGCACCTCAACCGCACTCTCCCGCGCGCCTTGCGCCAGGTACACCCGCGCAAGCCCGAACGCAGCACTCACATACGTCCGGTCAGTCCGCCACACCAGCTCGTAGAACCGCGCGGCACCGAAGTAGTCCCCAACGCCCTCAGCACTAACCGCCAACGCGAGCTTCGGCGCGATCTCGCCGGGCAGATCGTCGTAAACCGCGTCGAACGCCACGTGCGCGACGCGCGGCCGCCCACCGGCCAGCTCGATCAACCCGCGATACCAGTCAATCCGCCAGTCATGCGGAAACCCGTGCCGGATCGCCAAATACTGCGCGGCCTGCAGTTGCCGCTGCGCCTCCACGAACTCGCCCAGCTCGATCCGAGCCCGCACGATCCGCAGCCGCACCTCAATCGACTCACGCGGCGCGGTCGCAAGAGCCTCGATCGCCTCGTGCGGATCAAGCGCAGTCGTCGTAGCAAGCACACCGGCGGCCGGGTCGTCCGTGTCCACCTGCGGAATCGGCAGCCCGGCAACAACCTCGGCGGCATCCGGCAACGGCACCCGCTCGCCCTGCTCAGGCACCACCAGATGAACGCCGAAAGTCCGGCTCTCCGGCCCGAACACCGTCGACGCGGCCGGCCGAGGCTGCCCAGTCCCCAGCGCCATGATCTCGCGCAGCACACCGGTCAACTGATCAGCCATGTCATCAGCGGCGATGAACCGCCGATCCGGATCAGCATGCGTAGCGCGCTTCAGGAACCGGTAGTACGACCCGAAAAGCGCGAACAACGGCACCGCGTCAGGCCCGGGCAGCGTGTTCTTGAACTCCCGCGTGTAGCCAGCGAACTCGAAGCTCAGCACAGCCAACGTCCGGCCGACCGTGTACAGGTCCGAGGACACCGAAGCGCCGTGCGACGCCAGCTCGGGCGCGCTGTAGCCGGTGGTGAAGAACAGCGGGCTCTCGTAGTCGTCGAGCCGCCGCACCGCGCCGAGGTCGATCAGCTTGAGCTGCTCGCGGGTCTGGATGACGTTGTCGGGCTTGAGGTCGCAGTACAGCAGGCCCTGGCCGTGCAGGTAGCCGAGCGCGGGCAGGATCTCCAGGCCGTACGCGATGACCTGGCCGATGGGCAGCGGCTCCGGCCGGTTGCTCTCGCGGTGGTGCTGCAGCGCGAGCTCGCGCAGCGACTGGCCGCCGACGTACTCCATGACGATGTAGCCGACGGAGTTGCCGGTCTGCGCGTCCGGATGCTGCACGAAGTTGTGGATCTTGACGATGTTCGGGTGCTCGACCTCGGCGAGGAACCGCTGCTCGTTCGCCGCGGCGGCCATCGCGGTGGAGTCGCCGGTGTCGATGAGGCCCTTCAGCACGACCCAGCGGTCGGACACGTTGTGGTCCTTGGCCAGGTAAATCCAGCCGAGACCGCCGTAGGCGAGCGCGCCGAGCACCTCGTACTGGCCGCCGACGACCTCGTGCGCCTTCAGCTTCGCGATGAACGAGAACGACGTGCCGCACTTCTCGCAGGTGCCTTCGGGCTCGCCCGGCTGGCCGTCCTTGCCTCGGCCGACCTTCGCGCTGCAGTTGCCGCAGAACCGCTTGTCCTCGGCCACCACCGGGTTCGCCAGTACCGCGGTCGACGGATCGCGGTACGGCACCGGCGGCACGTCGATGAGACCCGCGCCGAGCCGTCCGCGCCGGGACCGGCGGGTGCCGCGCGAGCCGGTGCGCCGCGAGGTGCCGGGGAACGAGCCGGTTCCGGTTCCGGTGCCTTGCGAGCCCTGCGAACCGTGGGTGCCGGTGCCGTGGCCTTCGCTGCCGCCGGAGGGCAGGACGCTGTCCGTGCCGTGATCGGGCAGCGGGCCGCCGTCGGCGGGGGCCACCCGCGGCGCCGGCGGCATGATGCTCTGGGTGTGCGGCGTCGGGCTGGCCAGCACGCTGGTCGGCATCGGCGCGGCCGGGTCGACCGGCGCGACCGGCTGGTTGGACTGCGGCAGGATCACCGGCGCGAGGTCGCCCGGCGGACGCGTGGGGGCTTCCCCGCCCTCGACCGGACGCTGGCCCTGAGCCGCGGCGCCCATCGGGATCGGGCCGGAGTTCGGGCCGGCGGCGCGGTTCTCCGGCGAACGGGGCGGACGCCCGCTCTGGGGCTGCTGAGCCTGCTGCGGCCGGTTCGGCGGGACCGGTCGCTGCCCGGTGCGCGACTGCGGCGGATACGGCTGGCCCTGGGACGACGGAGCGGGCTGGCCTGGCGCGGCAGCCGGATACTGCTGGCCTTGTGTAGGCGGACGGCCCTGCGGCGGCATCGGCTGGCCGCCGCGCGGAGCCGGACGGCCCTGCGTCCACGGCGGCTGACCTGCCTGACCCGGCTGCGGGGCCTGAGCCGACTGCCCTGGCTGCGAGGGCTGTCCTGCCTGACCCGGTTGACCGGGCTGTCCTTGCTGCTGTGCCTGCCCCTGCTGAGCCCCGGGACCGGACGGCCCCCGCTGCCCGCCCTGAGGACGCTGCACCGGAGCGTTGATCAACGTCTCGGCGTCGGGATCCGGCTGCGGGTTGAGCCGCCCGGACACCGACGGTTCCGGGGTGTCCCAGCGCACCGGCGGCGGCGGAGTCCACGAAGCGTCGGCCGCCTCGCCTCGCCCGGACGGCTGCTCCGCGGCTTTCGCCTGGTCGCCGTCCCCCTCCGGTGCTGCGTGCCGAGGACGGCGCGCCTCCTCCGACACAACTACCTCCCGAGCTCCCCGCGGCAAACCTGCCGCTCAAAAAGTACAACTTGCGCGGCGCCCGCGCCGCAAGACCGGCCGGTCAGCCGTATTGCGGGGACGGCGGGTTCGCCGGCCCCAGCCGCGCGCCGACCCAGTTCTGGTAACTGCTGGCCCAGGTGCCGTCGCCGCGGATCTTGTCCAGCACCGCGTTCACGAAGCGGACCAGATCCTCCTCGTCCTTCGGGACCCCGACGCCGTAATTCTCCTGCGTCATCGGATCGCCCGCGACCTTCACCGTCGGGTCCTGCGCGGCCATGCCGGCCAGGATCGTGTCGTCCGTGGAGACCGCGTCGACCTGGCCCTGCTGCAGCATCACCAGGCAGTCCGACCAGTTCGGCACCGACACCGCGACCGGTTTGGCCGGGTCGGTGGCGATCTTCGCGAGCGAGGTCGACTTCGCCGCCGCGCACACGCGTTTCCCGGCGAGATCGGACAGCGACTGCGCGTTCGACGACTTCGGCACCAGGATCTTCTGCCCGGCCACGTAGTACACCGACGAGAACTGCACCTGCTTGCGGCGGGCGCAGGTGATGCTGTAGGTCCGGACCACCACGTCGACCTGGTGTTCCTTGAGCACCGTCTCGCGCTGCGAGGACGTGATCGCCCGGTACTGCACGTGCCCGTCGGAGCCGAAAATCGCTTTGGCGATCTCGTTGACCAGGTCGATGTCGAAGCCTTCGAGCTTGCCGGTCTTCGGATTCCGGAAACCGAAGAGGTACGTCGTCTGGTCGACGCCCGCGATGAGCTTCCCGCGCTCCTTGATCTTCTGCAGGCTCGGCCCGGAGGTGTCCAGACCATTCGGCGCGAGGCTGGCCAGCGGGTTGCAGCTGGTGTCGGAGTCGCCGCCGGCCGCGGCGTCGGGGCCGCCGACGCCCGCCGGGGTCGGCCAGGCCGCGTCGGTGACCGGCGCGGCCTCCATCGGCTGGTCCGCCGTCCCGCAGGCGGCGGCGAGAACCGCGACCACCGCGAGCACGGCAGTCCGGACGAAGTGCCGCGACCGGATCACCTGTACTCCCTCAATCTCTCTCGCACGCCGACTGTCACGCCGCCCGCCGCGAGCACCGACAGCACGCCTACGCCCGCCGCGAGCGCGGTGAGCGCATTGTCGCCGGATCTGGTGCTGTCGAGGAATTCCTGACGGCAGACGTCGATCGCGGCCTGGAGGTTCGTGTCGAGCCGGGCGAACGCGGCGGCGGCGCTGTTCGGGCTCACGCTCGTCGCGAAGTCCACCGCCTCCTGGTACTGCCCGCCGTCGTCGAGGCGGCGTACCTGAAGGTGGGCCAGCGACCATTCGCGCGCGGCCTGTTCCGCGGCTTCGATCTTCTTCTCCCCCGCGGTGCCGGACGCGAGGTCGCGCGCCTGGCCGAGCAGGCCGCCCTTGCCGTCCGCGCCGACGAGATTCTCGGCCAGCTTGATGAACTGCTGCTCGTACGCGCCGCCGTCGCCGCGCGCGACCAGCGTGAGGGTTTCGTCCGCGCGTGCCTGCAGCGCGTAGATCCGGGCCCGCACCAGGATGTCGACCTGCGACGTGCCGTCGGTGCGCCCGGTCGCGACGAGACTGCCCTGCACGACGAGCGCGACCGCGCCCCACAGCAGCGACAGCACCATGCAGCCGGTGGCCACGAGCAGACCGATGTTCAGCACGCGGTTTGTCCGGCGGGTCAAGTAGATCTGCGCGACCACCAGCGCCGCGAGCGCGGCGAGGACCAGCGCGACCGCTGCCCACGGCACGTCGCTGCTGCTGTCCTGCTCGTCGGAAAGCTTCTGGGTGTGCGCTTTGTAGAGCGAGTCCGCGGCGGGCAGGATCGTCGAGCGCATCAGCTGCGAAGCCTCGCGCAGATACGAAGCGCCGGACGGGAAACCCTGCCGGTTGTTCGCCCGCGCGGTCTCGACGATCCCGGTGTAGACCGGAACCTTCTGGTTGAGAATGTCCACCTGGTTGGCGGCGTTGCCGACGTCAGTGGTGTCCGACGCCGCGCGGGCGAGCGCGGATCCCGCTTCGGCGATGTCCTGCTCGTACCGCTTCCGCAGCGCGGGCGGTTCAGTGCCGACGGAAAGGAAAGCGCTGGCCGCGGTGGCGTCCGCGTCCGACAGCGAGCGGAACACCTGCTGCGCGGCCGCCGCGAGCGGTTCGCGGTGGTCGATCAGGCCGTTGATCGTGTTGTCCTTGTCCTTCACGGACAACACGCCGACGAGCCCGGCCACCAGCGACAGCACCACCAGCGCGACCGCGATCAGCGACAGCTTGCCGGGCGTGGTGGTCGTCGATCTGACGACCGCTCGCACCGCCTGGCCGGGCAGGTCCAGCAGCCCGGCGATTCCGCTGCGGCCCCGAAATTCCTCCGGTGGGGGCTCGGCAGTCGTTTCCGGCCGCGTCGCAGTGCTGCTCATCCCCGATCCTCCCCGTGTGCCACTCGCAGAAGGTAGCCGGTCGGGCAAGTCGCAGCGAACGACACCCGGAAGGTGTCACCTGCACGTGATCTCAGCCAGCGCAGCGACCGTGACTTCGGCCTTTCTCTCCGGTTCCGCTTGTAGCGGTGCTGCGCAGCAACCCCTGGGTTGCTGCTTCGGCCATTGCCGCGCGTACGTCGACGCACCACGGACCGTCTGCGCGCAGTTCGACGTACGCGCCTTCGCCGTTCTTCAACTCCAGCTCGCGTTCTCCGTCTACCGCGATAACGCCGCCACCTGCGGCAAGGTCGACGCGTACGCCGGGACGCAGCACTCCCCAGCCGCGTACGCCGACTGGACGCACCACGCCGGGCGCGATGGCGGCGTGCACCACGTACGCGGAGCTCTCGACTGGACCAAGCTGTAGCGCTACGCCATCCGCGCTAGAACGAGAACTCGGACACAGCTGTCCGGCGATGCTCGACAGGCCAATGCCGTCCGGCTCGGCGAAGGTGCAGTACAGCTCGGTGAGCGCGGTGGGATCCCAGAGCGCCTTCGCGCCGACGTGTTTGTTCATCGAGACCGCGACGTCCACCAACGCGATCTCGCGGCGGTTCTTCGTGACGACCTCGAGCATGCTGACCCGCTGGGTCACGAGGTCCGCGTCGACCTGGCCGCTCGCGACCATCCCGGCGGCCAGCCCGGCCACCGTGGCCTCGCCGGCCTGCGGGAACGCGTTGTTTGTACCAGTCGGCAGCGCGAGCAGCGGCACGTCGCCGCAGGCCTTCGCGGCGACCCGGGCGGTGCCGTCGCCGCCGAGGCACACGATCACACCGGCCCCGGCGTCGACCATCCGGCGCACCGCGTTGACGGTGTCCTGCGCGGTGCCGGTGAGCGTGTCCTCGTCGCAGAACTCGACCGCGGGCAGCGGGTCGCGGCCGAGGTCGCGCAGCACGGCGGCGGAGATGCCGCCGAGATCAGTCGAGAGCAGCACGCGTTCGACGCCGGTCACCGCGAACGCCGACAGCAGCCGGCGCACCAGGTTGGCCTTCTCCTCGACCGGGACGGCCGACGCCTGCGTGACGAGTCTTCGGATGTCCTGTCCGGAGGCAGGGTTCGCCACTATCCCCGCAACGACTGCCCCCATCGGGCACCCCCCAAGTCTGCTGCCGCCAGGGGGCCAGCACACACGTCCGGCCGCGCGGAGGAAAGGGTTGCACGGACGTTGCATCGCACCGTGCCTCCACGCCGGCCAGAGCCTACCCTGGGTTCCCGCGTGGCTACCCATCGTTCAAACGAGAGAAGCAAGCCCTTCGTAGGTGTACCCGGCTTCCTCGACGGCGGCGCGGACAGCCGTCTCGTCGAGGGCTTCGGCGCTGCGGACCGTCACGTGTCCGGTTTCGACGTCCACGGTCACGTTCTCGACCCCGGGCACCTCGGTGAGTTCTTCGGTGACCGACTGCGCGCAGTGGCCGCAGGACATCCCGGTGACGAGATAAGTGTTTTCGCTCATGTCCGGGAGCCTACGAGCCCGCGGACTGGCCACGATCGGGTGATCCACAATGGCCGGTCAGGCACAGAAAGCCTTGGCGGGCAACAGGATCCGCATGGTGAGACAGCCCGGGCCCGGAGACGAAAGAAGCCACCACCCCCGGAACCGGGAGTGGTGGCGACTTAGCGATTAGACGCAGGTCAGATCAGGCTGACCGACGTGGCCTGCGGGCCCTTCTGGCCCTGGCCGATCTCGAACTGCACGCGAGCGTTCTCCTCGAGGGTACGGAAACCGTTGCCCTGGATCTCGCTGTAGTGCACGAAGACGTCGCCGCCGCCGTTGTCGGGAGTGATGAAGCCGAACCCCTTCTCGGAGTTGAACCACTTCACGGTGCCCTCAGTCATCTAAACAATCTCCATACATAACACCAAAACAGGAAGCCGACCGACGTCCTGGGCCCAGACACGGGCGAGATGTGTTCCCCGAAGAGGAAGATCACGCCCGCTGAGTTCTGCGAGCGTGCTTTACCACGAACACAAAAATCGAGACCACCGAAAGTAAAGCACAGCGGAGCGGGCCCGGACAAGCCGACTCACCCCAGTTCGCGCCGCCGGGTCACTCCCCGCTGGCCTGGCGAAGCGGCGCGCCGAACGGCGAGCGCCAGTCAGTGCCCTGGTCGGACGCGACCACGGCGACGTCGTGCGCCTCCGCGCTGGCGCTGAACAGCACCGGAACCACTCCGGACCGGGTCTGCTCGGGCACCTCGGCGACCGCGCCGTGCTCCGGCTCCTCGCGCACGACGGACACCAGCGCACCGGCCCGCGCGGACCGGGCCCGGCCGCGAGCCGTCGCCGCGGCGGTACGGGATTTCCCGTCCTTTTCGTCGGCCATGACGAACTCCCCTCGTTCCTTCCCCGCGGCAAGCGGGGCGATGACCGCGATGGTGCCATCCGGCACCGACAAAATCCGGCCGAAACCGGTTGTCCCCACCCCTGAAACGCGCCGATTGGCCGCGAACCGAGCCGGGGAGCGTGTCCACCCGGGAATTTCCCCAACCGAACGCCGGCCGAACCTAGCCGAGCGAACCGGGTCCGGATGCCGAACCCCGGGAACACCGTCAGGCTACCTGAGCCAACCCCCGGCAGCTACCGAACATTCCCGGCGTTTCCCTGTGTTCTCAGGAAGATTTCAGGTCCCGGACGGTCGCGGGGCTCCGAGAAGCGTGCTGAGCCGCACGTCCGGAGTAACGACGTCGGGGTCCGTGCGCACGTCGATCACACACGGCCGCTGCCGGACGAGCGCGCTCGCGATGATCGGCTCGAGCCGCTCGCGATCGTCCACCGTGTACCCCGCCGCGCCGAGCCCGCGCGCCCACGACGCGAAGTCCGTCAGCGGGATGGTTACTCCGGACAGCCGCCCGTGCGTACGCGCCTGATGCATCGCGAGGGGGCCGTGCAGGCCGTTCTGGAACACGACCACCATCACCGGCGCGCGGTAACGCACAGCGGTCTCGATCTCTTGCCCTGTCATGAGCGTGCCCGCGTCGCCGACCATCGCGACGACAGCTCGCCGCGGCTCGGCGAGCTTCGCCGCTACTGCCGCGGGGACCGCGTACCCCATCGCAGCGTTGCTCGGACCGAGCTGGCTGCGCGGAGCGGTGAAGCACCAGTAGCGGTGCATGAACTGCGCGAAGTTGCCAGCGTCACTTGTGACGATGGTGTCCTCCGGCGCGAGCTTTCGCAGCGCGCGCACGACGTCGACCGGATGTACGCGCGTGTTGTTGCTTGTGTTCGGCGGTGTCATGAAGGTGTGCACGGCGGCGTTCGCGGCCGACGCTCTGCGCGTACGCGGCGAAGCGATCGCACGCAGCTCCTTCAGGAACGGCTCGACCTCAGTGTCCACACGGAACGTCAGGCCGCGGCGGCGCTGTTCGTCGATGCCAGTGCCGGCAAGGACAAGCGTCTGCTGCGGCGTCGGGTAACGGAAGCCCTGCGTCGTGACTTCGTCGAGCTGAGTGCCGAGCGCGAGCACGAGGTCGGCCCGTTCGAGCGCGTCGAGCTGGCGCGCGGGGATGCCGAGACCGAGGTGTCCGGCGTAGCGCGCGTGGTTCTCCGGGAACGCGTCCTGGCGACGGAAAGCGTTGTACACCGGGAGCGCCAGCTCGTCCGCCACCGCGATCAGCTCGTCCCGCGCCGACCGCGCGCGCCCGCCGACGATGACCACCGGGTAGCGCGCTTCGTCCACCAGACCGGCGACAGCTTCAGCCGAACGGCCCAGCGTTCCGGTGGCCGGCGGGCGAACCTTCGCCACCGGTTTGGCCGAGTCGTACGGCACGCCCCACGCGTCGCTGGGCACGCCGATGACGACCGGACCCGGCCGTCCTTCGCGGCAGCGGGCGAGACCTTCGGCGAGGAGATGCGGCACGTCGTCCGGGTCGTCCGCGCGGACGACCCATTTGGCGATCGTTTCGAACATCCCGGTCGAATCGGACGCCGGCACCTCACCGGTGAGCACCGGGTCGAGCGCGGGGGTTTCGAGCAGCACCACCATCGGCGTCTCGTCCTGATACGCCGTCTGCACGCCCATGACCAGCGCGGCGGCGCTCGGACCGCGGCTGGAGAGCAGCACGGCGGGGCGTTCGGTGAGCTTGCCCTCGGCCTCGGCCATGAAGGCGGCGCCCGAATCGTGGCGGGCCGAAACGAGCGTGACGTCGCGCTCGCGGCGGAGCGCGTCGAGCAATTCCAGGAACGACTCGCCGACGACCGCGTACACCCGGCGAACCCGGGCCTCGTTCAAGACGCGTACGGCCGTTTGCGCGACGGTGGTTCCCACTTGGTATCTAATGAGGAGAGCTTAGGGCGGCACCGTGAACCGGCGTCAAGTGATCTTGAACAACTCGCCGCGGGATTGTGCCGATTGCCGGATCGCGCTGCCCACCAGTTGGGAGGACGCCGTCGTGACATCCGCCGAACATGAGACTGTTTTCACTTACGGGGCTCCGGCGCTCAAATACGGAACCGGCTCGAGCGACGAAATCGGATACGATCTTGGCCAGTTCGGCGCGCGCAGAGTGCTCGTCGTCACTGACCCGGTCGTCGCGGCAACCGGCTGGCCCGAGCGGATCGCCGAGGGCATCCGCGGCTACGGGATCGCGGCCGAGACCTTCGACGGCGTACACGTCGAGCCCACCGACGTCAGCATGCAGAAGGCTGTGGACTTCGCGCGCGGCACCGGCCCGTACGACGCGTTCGTGGCGGTCGGCGGCGGCTCCAGCATCGACACCGCGAAGGCCGCCAACCTGCTGACCAGCAACGACGGCGACCTGATGGACTACGTCAACGCGCCGGTCGGCGGCGGCCGCGCGCCGGCGAATCCGCTGAAGCCGCTGGTCGCGGTGCCGACGACGACCGGTACCGGGTCGGAGAGCACCACGGTGTGCGTGCTGGACGTGCTGTCGCTGCGGGTGAAGAGCGGGATCAGCCACCTGCGGCTGCGTCCGACGCTGGCGGTCGTGGACCCGCGGCTCACGGTCAGCCAGCCCGCCGGGGTCACCGCGGCGAGCGGGATGGACATCCTGTGCCACGCCGCGGAGAGCTACACCGCCAAGCCCTACACCGAGTTCGGCCGGAAGCGGCCGGAGGAGCGGGTGCCGTACTGCGGGTCGAATCCGCTGGCGGACATGTTCGCGGAGAAGTCGCTGCAGCTGCTGTCGTGGGCACTGCCCGCCGCGGTGCGCGACGGCGACGATCTGGCCGCGCGCGAGGCGATGGCGCTGGCCGCGACGTTCGCCGGGCTCGGCTTCGGCAACGCCGGCGTGCACATCCCGCACGCCAACGCGTACCCGATCGCCGGGCAGGTCCGGGATTTCCACCCCGACGGCTATCCCGGAGACGAAGCGATGGTGCCGCACGGCATGGCCGTCTCGCTCACCGCGCCCGCCGCGTTCCGGTTCACCTTCGCCGCGAACCCGGAACGGCACCAGCGCGTCGCCCGGCTGCTGGCCCCGGATTTCGAGTGGTCCGGCGACTTCGCAGATCACCTGCCCGCCGTGCTGACCATGCTGATGCGCGAGATCGGCCTGCCCGCCGGAATCGGCGCGGTCGGCTATCGCGAGTCCGATGTGGACTCTCTCGTGGAGGGAACGCTGAAGCAGCAACGGTTGCTGGCCACCGCGCCGCGCACACCGTCCGAAAAGGACCTGGCCGGGATTCTGCGCGACTCGGTGCAGCTGTGGTGAACTACCCGCATTGGCAGACGGTTCCGTTGCGGTGGAAGGACAACGACGTCTACGGGCACGTGAACAACGTCGTGCACTACTCGCTGATGGACACCGTCATCAACACCTGGCTGATCGAACGCGGCGGCCTCGACATCGAGTCCGGGCCGGTGATCGGGTTGTGCGTGGAATCGCGTTGTGCTTACCACGCCTCGGTTTCGTTCCCGGACACTCTGCGGATCGGACTGCGGGTGGCGCACCTCGGGCGATCGAGTGTGCGGTACGAGATCGGGATGTACTCGGCCTCTGAGACTTTGGTGGCGGAGGGGCATTTCGTGCACGTGTTCGTGGATCGCGAGTCCCGGCGGCCGGTCGAGGTGACTGGGAAGTTGCGGGAATCGTTGGCGGAGCTGGCTGTTTGATCATTTGGCCGCGCGCAGCGCCCGGCCGCCGAGTTCGCGCAGGTGCTCCATCAGCTCCGGCGGCTCGTGCACCTCGAACTCGCGGCCGAGGCTGGTCAGCCGGAACGCCAGCCACTCCAGAGTGTCGGCCGGGCTGACGACGCGGCAGGTGCGATCGTCCACCGCGGTCACTTCGCTTGCCGCGCCCCAAATCCGCGCCACCTCGTCCGCCGGCGCGTGCACGGTGACCACCGCGCGATGCGTCGGGCGGGAGGTGTGCAGCTTCTTGGTCACGTACGCCGCCGGGTCCTCCGCGGGCAGATCTCTTGCGGTGAACCGGGTCCCGATGGGTCTTGGTTTTTCGATGCGGTCGACGCGAAAGACCCGCCAGTCGTCCCGGTCGGTGTCGAACGCCAGCAGGTACCAGCGACGACCGGACGACACCAGATGATGCGGCTCGACCAGCCTTTTCGTCGCCTCTTTGGCGAGGTAGTCGAACCGCAGCCGCTCGTGGTTGGCGATCGCCGTCGCGAGGACCGTGAGCGACTCCGGATCCACGCGCGGTCCGTCGTTCACCGGCAGCGGCACCGTCGCCTTGCTCAGCACGCTCACCCTGCGCCTCAATCGGGACGGCAAGACCCTCTCCAGCTTGGTCAGCGCCCGCACCGACGCCTCGTCAATCCCCGTCACCGCGTGTCCCGATGCCATCCGCAACCCGACCGCGATCGCGACCGCCTCCTCGTCGTCGAGCAGCAACGGCGGCATCGCACTGCCCGCGACCAGGCGATATCCGCCCTCCGCGCCCATCGTCGCCTCGACCGGATACCCCAGCTCGCGCAACCGCTCGATGTCCCGGCGAACCGTGCGCCCCTCGACGCCGAGCCGCTCCGCCAGCTCACTGCCCGGCCACTGCCTCGGCGTCTGCAACAAAGACAGCAACTGCAGTAATCGCGCCGCACTCATGATCTAGGACCATATCTGACCTACATGGCCTCTAGCGTTCTCACCATGAACATTCGCCCGTTCCGCATCGACATCTCCGACGCCGCCGTCGCCGACCTGCGCGCCCGGCTCACCCAGACCCGCTGGCCGGCGCCACTGCCCGGCGAAGGCTGGGACCGCGGCGTGCCGACCGACTGGCTGCGCGAGGTCGCGTCCTACTGGGCGACCGGCTACGACTGGCGCGCCCACGAGGCCCGGTTGAACGAATTCCCGCAGTTCCAGACCGAAATCAATGGGGTCGACCTGCACTTCCTGCACGTCCCTTCTGCTGTTTCGGATGCCACGCCGCTGTTGCTGACGCACGGCTGGCCGAACTCCTTCGTCGAGTTCGCTGACCTGATCGAGCACCTGTCGGACTTCCACGTCGTGGTGCCTTCACTGCCCGGTTTCGGCTTCTCCTCCGCCCCCGGCACCGGCTGGGACACCGCCCGCGTGGCCCGCGCGTGGGCCGAACTGATGCGCCGCCTGGGCTACCGCGACTACGTCGTCCAAGGCGGCGACCTCGGTGCCTATGTAGCCCCAGAAGTCGCGCGGGTCGGTCCGGTGCTGGGCGTCTACATCACCGCCGGCCTGGGGATTCCTGGTGAAGGCGACTTAGGTGAGCTGGACTCGGCGGAGCGTGCCGCGTTCACCGAGATGATGTCGCAGGACTGGATGAACGGCGTCGACCACCACTCACTGCTGCGCGCCGCGCCGCAGACGTTCGCTTACGGATGGAACGACTCCCCCGTGGGCGCGCTGGCTTGGATGGCACAGAAGTTCCACGAGTTCGGTGGTGGCGGCCGGACCCTGGACGAGATGCTGGACGGGTTCCTGACGAACCTGAGCGTGTACTGGTTCACCGGGACCTTCGGGACGTCGTCGTGGTCGTTCTATTCGAGCACCGGTTTCGCCTGGCCGCGGGGCCAGAAGGAGGCCCCGACCGGGGTGTACAGCGGGGTGCCGGGGATCCGACGGCTGGCCGCGCGGGAGTCGGAGATCGTGCACTGGCCGGTCGACAATCCGGCCGGTCACCACTTCATCGCGATGGATCAACCGGAGGCTTACGCAGCCGATCTTGCTCGGTTCGTGACGCAGGTCCGGTCTATGCGATGAGGCCGGGCTGCCGGGGTGGACACCCACCCCGGCGAGGGGCCGGGCGGTGCCCGCTAGACTGAGCGCGCGGGCCGTTAGCTCAATTGGTAGAGCTGCGGACTTTTAATCCGTAGGTTCTGGGTTCGAGCCCCAGGCGGCCCACTCAAACTTCCAGGTCAGCGGCTTGTCTCGGACCTGCGGTCAAGATCGGCTCCCCGGTTTATCTCCGGTTTTGGAGCGGACGGACTATCCAGCAGCCCCCTCCAAGGCCATCGCGGATCGCCCGCAGGACGTTGTTCGGGTCCCGGAGCGGGCGACAGCAGACATCGAGTCAAGGCACCTAATCCCGCCCGCCGTACAAGCGAGTTGATTGGTCGTCGAGGTGTCCGTCGAGGCGTTTGCGCAGCAGTGTCGCCCAGGAAGCGGGCAGCGCCTCGGGATGGTTGAGGAGATGTTCGGCGGCGGCTCGGTCGGTGCGGTCGATGTTGAGCACGCGGTGCACTTCGGCGACGGTGATTCCGTGCGCCGGGCGGAGGACCAGGTCGAGTCGGTCGCCTGCGGTCAGGCGGCCTGGTCTCGCGACCCGGCAGTAGATGCCGGTTCGGCCAGTGCGTTGGATTTGGACGGCGAGGTCCGGAAGGCCGTGGTGGGCGGCGAGCCGGTAGCACGGGCGGCGTGGCTGGGTTACCTGCAGCGCGACGGTGCCGACGAGGTAGATCGAGCCCACCACGACGTTGTCTTCCAATATCTCCGCGGTGGTGAGGTTTTCGCCGAACGCCGGAGGGGCGACAGTGCCCAGAACTCCGGCCCAGGCCTGGTAATGTTCGCCTGGATAAAGGAGAACTGCCTTGTCCGGACCGCCGTGGTGTTTGCGGTCGCCTTGTTCGTCGTGTGCCAGGCCGAGCGGTCCGACGTCGACTGGACCGTGACTGGGGTTTTCTGGATGCCGGACAGCACTGTGCGGCCGCGCCAGGACATCGGGCGCACGACGCCGGCGGAGACTGCTGCGACGTGGCCGCCGGTCATCGCTTTCCCTTGGGCAGTGGGTGAAAAAGCACGGGAAGCTCCTCTCGAGTGCACGCCAAAGCGGGGCGGCAGGCCGTCGACCTGCCGCCCGCTTCGGATCAGTTGGCCTTGCGCAGCGCGACCTTCGGGAAGTCGATGGGGACCGACAGCGCGACGTTGATGTAGTTGGTGAAGAGGTTGAGCACTGACAACCGCACACCCGCGAAACCCGCTCTCAGGAGCACCCTGCCGCAGTTGTGCCCGCTCGCCCGGCAGTTCCATACGCGGCCATGAACATGTCCAGCAGTTGGTCGACAGTGTCTTCGTCGACCACCCGGGTCGACAGCAGATGGCGGTAATACAACGTGCCGCACAGCACCTCGGCCGCGAACTCCAGGTTCGCGTCCTTCACCAGTTCTCCGGTGTGCTGCGCGCGGGTGATCCGTTCGAGGGTGCGGGTTTCCACGGTGAGCAGGAATCGTTCGTGCAGGGTCGCGCGCAGGGCGGGATCCGCTTGCGCCTCCGCGATCAACCCGCGGTAAACCGGGCCGACCGGGGGGCCGGAGAGTGCGGGGCCCGAGCGCAGGAATTGCTCGCGCAGGTCTGCTCGGACGTCGCCGGTGTCGCGGTAGTCCAGATCCGTGGTCCAGACGCGGCTGAGCGCGTCCAGCAGCAGCGCCGCCATGGAGGGCCAGCGGCGGTAGATCGTGTGTTTGCCGACTCCGGCCCGGCGGGCTACCGCTTCGATGTTCAGGCCCGCGTACCCGACTTCCGCGGCCAGGTCGAGGGTCGCTTGCAGGAGTTCGTCGGTGCGTGCGGCGCCTCTGCGTCGCGGTGCGCTCGAAGGGACACCGCTATGGGCAGAACGCACGAGGGCTTCTCCGCCGAAGAGCGCGCGGCGATGAAGGACCACGCCAAGGAACTGCGGGACGCGAGACGCGCCGGGTCGCGGGCGGACAAGGCGGCGCAGGCGGAGCGGGACGTGCTCGCGAAGATCGCCGAGATGCAGCCGTCGGATCGGGTGATGGCCGAGCGGGTTCATGCCGTCGTCAAGGTGAGCGCGCCAGTCCTGGAGCCGAAGCTCTGGTACGGAATGCCCGCCTACGCGCTGGACGGCAAGGTGGTCTGCTTCTTCCAGAGCGCGGAGAAGTTCAAGGCGCGCTACGCGACGCTCGGGTTCAGCGACCTCGCCGCGCTGGACGACGGTCCGATGTGGGCGGCGGGCTTCGCGCTGGCCGACGTGACGGCAGAAGCGGAGGCGCGGATCAGCGCGCTGGTGAAGCAGGCAGTGAGTCCGGTCCGGAAAGAGCTAGCGGAATCCGCGTGACTGCCATGGCGGCGCTGTCGCGGGCGGCAGCCTGAAAACCCTTGTGTGGCAATACCTCCCACCGAGTTCCGGCAGCAGGCGAGAGCGCGCTGTCGGAACAAGGTGCGCGGGCTTCCCGGTTGCTTTACTGACCGGAGCCGTGCCTTCCCGGTCGTGCGCGGCCGTCCGTTCGGGCAGCCTTGCGTGGTGGCGGCCGGCTGGCACAACCTCCATGACCGCCTGGCGTCTTCTCGGGCAAAGCTTCACCAATTGCCGCTAGAGGGGACGCCGGAGATGGGATTCACCGCGAAGAAGACGGTCAAGATGGCGATGATCGGCGGGGCGATCGCCGCCACCGCGCTTCTTTCCGCTTGCAGCGGGAACACCGCCGGGAACGGGTCGCCGGTGAACAACGCCGCCGTCCAGCAGTCCGCGCCGGGTGCCGCCACCGGCGGGTCCGGGGGCTCCAGCAAGGCGACTGGCAAAGGCGGCAACGTCAGCGAAGAGAACGGCGACGTCAACTGCAGCAAGCTGGACGGCAAGCGGGTCACCCCGCCCGGCGGCCCGCAGATGGACGTGATCGCCGTGTCCGCGACCACCGGCACCAACCCGGGCTGCAACGACGCCTTCAAGGTGATCACCGAGTACTACCAGGAGATCCCGACGAAGGGCGAGGGCCCCGGTCACCGCGTGCTCGACATTTTCGGCCACTGGACCTGCGCCGGATCCGGTGACCAGGCCAACCCCCAGGGCAGCATCTGCGGCAAGGACGGCCGCACCGACTACACGATCGAGACCCGGCCCTCCAGCGGCGGCAAGGGAACGGCGCCGCAGCCTCGCCGGTTCCCGAACACCACCCAGACCGTGCAGTTCACCGGCTACGACGCGAGCGTCAACATGGCCACCTTCCAGCTCGTCCGCCCCCAGGGCCACGGCGAGTACGTGCCGGTCGCCGGCGACACCAAGACCTACCGTCTCCCGCTGGCCGAGCGGGCGATCGTGTGGAGCGCGGCCACGTTGTGCCAGAACGACAACCAGGCCACCGTCGGCGAAGACGGCCTCGGCACCTTCCGCTGCGACGCCGACCAGCTGCGCCGCACCCTCGCCGGCGGGACCCCGGCGCTGGCCCAGATCCTGGTGAGCGGCGACGACCAGATCGCCCAGGTCAAGGAGATCTACCACCCCTGACCGAGCTTCTTCCGACTGTGGGGCGACCGGGAACTCCGGCCGCCCCACAGTCGCGACCGGGGCTAGGACTGGGCTGCGGCGAGAAACTCACCGTGCAAAGTCTGTGAGGGCAACTCGTCATACGCAGCCCGATAGTGCGCGGTAAAAGCACTCGGCCGCGTATACCCCCACCGCGCGGCCACCTGGGTAACAGTCGTCTCCCCTGCGGCGGCACGCAACTCCGCCCGCGCATGGTCGAGGCGAACTCGCCGCAGATAAGCCATCGGCGTCGTATCGAGGTGCCGCCGAAACGCCAGCTGCACAGCCCGCGCTGAAACACCGGCAGCCTGGGCAAGCTCAGCCGCCGTGAGGTCGCGGTCCGGATGAGCTTCAATGAACGCGACGGCGCGACGCAACGCTTGAGGATGAGCGTCAAGGTCCGTGCCGGCCCGCTCCGCCAACGCCGTCGTGGGAAAGGCCGCGAGTACCGCGGCGGCGAGGTGCTGGGTCGCGGTGCTGAGCAGCAACGGCTGCTCAGCGAGGTCCGGAGCGGAGAGGACCTGGTCGCGCACGTAAGTGATAGCCGCGCGCAGGTGGCGGGCGCCGGCCGCGGACACCGGATTGTGGTCGAGCAGCTCTACGGGCTTTTCGGCACCGGCGACACGCGTCAGGACGGCGGGATCGAGCATCGTGATGCTGTACCGCGCCCGGCAGATCCGGCCGGAGTACGGGCGGTCGGGCGGGGAGAAGGAGAAGAGGTCGCCGGGGGCGAAGGCGGCGGGTTCGGCCCATCCGGCGACCTGGTGGTCTTCGATGGTTCCGGCTTCGATGTCGCAGAGGCAGATCCGGCCCAGCGGCTCGACGTCGTAGCTCATGTCGAAGTGCAGGTCCAGCTTGTCGGCGCTGACGCTCTCGGACGCGACGCGCGTGATGTGGGCGCCAGCGTCCTGGCTGCCGCTGCCGATGCGCATCGGGGCATAGGAACTGCAGAGAAACTCTTCGGTGCGGTCCAGGTCCTCGCTCTCGAACACCACCTGCCCGGAAATCGACATGAACTCCCGGTTACCCGCGCGGGTCGGGGATCAAACCGCCCAGCTGGGCGCAGGCGTCGTCGATGGTGGCGACGAGGGCGAGCCGCACGTCGACCCGGGTGAGGCGCAGCGGGCGCAGTACCGCACGGTTGCCGCCGGTCACGACGATCAGCTTTCGTTGCCGGGCGAGCGCGGCGCGGTGGGTTTCGATCATCAGCGACATCCCGACGACGGCCATGAAGTCCAGGCCGGCGCAGTCGAGGACGATGTCGCGTCCGGTCCGGAGCTGTCTGTCGAGTTCTTCGATGAGGTCGTCGGCGGTAGCCAGGTCCAGGGCACCGCTCACCCGTATCAGTACGAGGGAGCCGACGGCCCCGCTCCGGATTTGCAGGTCGCCGGGGCGCAGCGACCGGTCGGTTGTTTCGGACATCAGCGGGTACTCCCTGTCGTCTGTGTGGCCAACGCCGCGAGGGGGAACCGTTCCCCGACAGCACCGCTGAATTTCAAGCTGTCGTCTCCACCGTGCAGGGCTCGGCTGGAACGGTCTAGCGGCATAACCGAACACCGGCTATCCGGAAAACGAACCGTTCCGGCGCAGCCGTGCGGGATCGGTCCGGGTTACCGCCGCCGGAGCGGGCAGGTGCCAGCCGCTCTCGTACGCCGCCGTGAAGCGTTCCTTGCCGAGGGCCAGTCGGCCGCGGCTGCTCAGGGTGCGTACCTGCAGGTCAGTGCGGTCGTGGGCACCGCGCAACCGGGCTGCGGCACCGAGGATGACGGCACCGTCCAGGAAGCGGCCGTACAGCTCGGCCAGGCCGGCCACGGTCACCGCGACGGTGGCCACGATCGGCAGGTCCTTGCTGCTGACCGCGGCCGCGTATGCCCTGGCCAGCGCGGTCTCGGCACCGGGGCCGTCGCCGTGCGCCAGGCAGAGTTCGGCTCGTACGGCGCTCACCAACGCCTGTCCGTGGTCGCCGCCGAACGGGAGTCGGCTGGACAGCCCGGCCTCGGCGGCCTCGATCAGCTCGCGGGCTTGGGCAAGGTCACCGGTTCGCAGGCGGAAGCTGGCCTCTCGGGCGTCGAGCAGAACGACGGTCTCGGGCACGGTCGAGCGCAGCGTGCGTTCGCGGGTGGCGGCGATCATCGTTGCGGCTTGGCCGGTCTCGCCGAGCCGGACGTGCAGGTCGATCAGGCGCAGGTCGATGAAGGTCTCGTCGTTGTGGCTGAGCGAACCGAACTCCTGGGCCAGCCGTTTGGCCTCGGTCAGGTCGGCCAGCGCGCCGTCGAGATCGCCGCCGTATTGCCGCAGCAGGGCGCGCATCGGCAGGGCCATGACAAGGCCCCAACTGTCTCCCGTGTCGGTGAAGCAGTCCAGCGCGGCGGCGACGTCCGGGCCGACCTGGTCGAGGCGGCCGTCGTTTTCGGCCAGTTCGGCGCGGGTGATCCGGGCCAGCCCGGCCAGCCATCGGTCTGGGCCGTCGGCTAGCCGCTGGATGAGCGGTGCCGCGTCGATTCCGGCGCGGGCTGCCAGTTCGGCGGCGGTCAGTACGCCGAAGGCTGGCAGGTCTGGGTAGTTCAGCAGGCGCGTGGCTACCTCGTCGGCTGGTGCACCGGCGTCGAGCAGAAGGGCTCCGGCGGCGATGTCGTGGTGCACGCCCGGATCAGCGGACACGGCGGCTTCGCTGAGCCAGTACGACGCTTCGGCGTGTCGGCCCAGCATGTGCCAGTACCAAGTCAGGTCGAGCGCGAGGGAAAGCGCCGCGCCGGAAGTGTCGCAGAGGTGGCGCAGGGCGGCCAGGATGTTGTCGTATTCGGCGGTCAGCAGGTGGAGTGCGTCGAGTTGCCGGGGACCGCGCAGAGGCGGGTCGTTGACGGCGGCCAGTTCGGCGAAGTGCTGGGCGCCCAGGTCCCGTACGGCAGCCAGGACCCCTTGCTCGGCAAGGCGTTCCAGGCCGTATTCGCGGATGGTCTCCAGCATCCGGTACCGGCCGGGGACGAGTTGGAGCAGCGACCGGTCGACGAGGTCGGCAAGCAGGTCCTGGGCTTGCTCGACCGGGAGGGCACAGACCGCGGCGGCCGAGGCGGGCGTGACTCCGCCGGGCAGGACCGAGATTCGTTCCGCGACCGTCCGCGCGTCTTCGCTGAGCAGATCCCAGCTCCAGGCGATCACCGCGCGCAGCGTGCGGTGCCGGGGGAAGGCGGTTCGGCTGCCGGTGGTGAGCAGCCGGAATCGGTCGGACAGGCCGGAAGCCAGGTCTGCCAAGGAAAGCGTCCGCAGCCGGGCGGCGGCCAGCTCCAGCGCGAGCGGCATGCCGTCCAGACCGCGGACGATGCGCAGGACGTCGTCGAGGTTGCGCTCATCGACGGCGAAATCGGGACGCACGGCGGATGCTCGCTCGGTGAACAGCCGTACTGACGCGGTGTCGCGGACCTGCTCGACGTCAGAGTCCAGCTCTGGCAACGGAAGCGGGCCGAGCGGGACCAGCGCCTCGCCGTCGATCGCCAGGGGTTCGCGGCTGGTGGCCAGCACTCGCAGTCCGGCACAGCGAGGCAGCAGTGCGGAAAGGAGGTGGGCCACGGCGTCGATCAGATGCTCGCAGTTGTCCACCACCAGCAGGCTTTCCTTGCCGCCCAGCTGATCCGCCAGCACCTCCAGGTCGCTGACCGGTTTGGCCGAGGGCTCGAACAGCGCGGTGCCACGGAGTCCGATCGCCGCCAGCATCGCGGCGGCGACCTTGGTCGGTTCGGTGACCGACGAGAGGTCGATCAGCCAGCTGCCGTCGCGGTATTCCCTACGGCGGGCGGCTTCCAAGGCGAGCCGGGTTTTTCCGGCGCCGCCGGGGCCGAGCACGGTGACCAACCGGCCCGCGGCGAGCAGCGTGTCGATCCGGGCCAGATCGTCGGTGCGGCCGACGAAACTGGTCAGCGGCGCGGGCAAGGTGGCCGGCTTGACCGCCTTGACGGGTTCGGCGCGGAGCAGGTTCAGGTGGCGTTCGCGAAGCGCAGTCCCGGGATCAGCGCCCAAAACATCCGCCAGGTTCTCGCGGATTTGTTCGTACTGCGCCAAGGCTTCCGCCTGACGGCCCTGTGCGGCGAGAGCGTCCATGAGCACCGCGGCGGCGCGTTCGTGGACGGGATGGTCGGCCAGCAGGGCAGTCAGGCGAGCGGCGGCGGCGTCGGGATGGCCTTGGGAAAGCTCAGCTTCGGCGAGGTCGGTGACGGCCTCGATCGACAGGCGGGCCAGCCGGGTCGCGGCGGCGGGATCGACTGCGGCGACCGCTGGAGGCTCGACGCCGGGGCGGTCTCCCCACAACGTCACTGCCTCCAGCAAAGCCGGGGCGCGGAGGCGACCCGCGGTGGCGAGTTGCTCGAACCGCAGCGCGTCCACGTCAGCGGCCTCGACGGTCAGCCGGTAACCGCCTCCGACCTGCGTGACCTCGCTGGGCGAACCGAGGGCGCGGCGCAACCGGGAGACCAGCGCCTGCAGGGCGTGCGCGGGGTCGGCGGGCAGGGCGGAGCCCCAGATCGCGTCGACCAAAACGCTCTGCTCGACCGGACGTCCGCCGGCCAGCGCCAGCCGCGCGACCAGCCCCCGTAACCGGGCACCGGGCACCTCCAGTACCTCGGCACCTCGCGCCACCTGAAACGCCCCGAGCAGCGTGACCCGAAGCCGCGCGCTCCCGTCCATTCGACGATCTTCGCGCGAACACCCGGGTCAGCGCCACGTGCCCCCGGGTGAGCGCCGTGTGCGGGCCGTGTGAGCGGCCGTCGGCAGGGTGGCCGTATCGAACGCGAACACAGGGGGTTTGCCATGCATGACGCAGTAATAGTGGGAGCCGGGCCGGTCGGCCTGTTCCTGGCTTGCGAGCTCGGTCTCGCGGGCAGCTCGGTCTTGGTGCTCGAACGGGAGCCCGAGCCGGGCTCCCAATGGCGGACGGCTCCGCTCGGGATGCGGGGTCTGTCGGCCACCTCGATCGAGGCATTCCATCGCCGCGGGATGCTGCCGCCGTTGCTGGCGGCGTCGGACCTCCACGACGCTCCCGGCGAGGATCGGCCACGGTCGGTGGGCCATTTCGCGGGCATGGTGCTCGACCCGGCCAAGGTCGAGGTCGGCGCGTTTCCCTACCGGCTGCCCAGTTCGCTGCCCGGGGGCATGATGACCAACCTCGACGCGATCGAGGCGGTGCTGTCCGAGCAGGCGGCCAAGCTGGGGGTCGAGATCCGGCGCGGGGTCGAGGTTTCCGCTGTCGAGCAGGCCGAGGACGGCGTGGTCGTGCGGGCTGGCGAGCGCGAGTACGCGGCGCGCTGGGCGATCGGCTGCGACGGCGGGCGCAGTGTCGTGCGCGGGCTGGCGGGTTTCGAGTTCGTCGGCACCGAACCGCAGTTCACCGGCTACACGATGCTCGTCGACCTCGCCGACCCGGAGAAGCTCAGCCCGGGATTCAACCTGACGCCGACCGGGATGTACGTCCAGATGCCCACGCCGGGACACCTCGGCGTGCTGGACTTCGACCACGGCGAGTTCGACCGCACGCAGCAGCCAAGCCTGGAGCACCTCCAGACGGTGCTGCGTCGGGTGTCCGGCACCGACGTCACGCTGACCGGCGTCCGCCTCGTCTCGACCTTCACCGACCGGGCGATGCAGACCACGACGTACCGGCGCGGCCGGGTACTGCTCGCCGGCGACGCCGCGCACATCCACTCCCCGCTGGGCGGACAAGGACTCAACACCGGAATCAGCGACGCCTTGAACCTGGGCTGGAAACTCGCGGCGGTGATCCGCGGGCAGGCACCGGAAGCACTGCTCGACACCTACACCCGCGAACGCCATCCGATCGGTGCCTGGGTGCTCGACTGGACTCGTGCTCAGGCCGCGGCGATGCGGCCGGACGCGCATGGCCAAGCAGTGCAGGGCGTCCTCCGCGATTTGCTCGAAACCCGCGATGGCACAACGTATGTGTACGGGAAGATGTCCGGCTCGTCGCTCCGCTACGACTTCGGGGACGAGCATCCGCTGATCGGCCGCTACGCCCCGGATTTCCAGCTGACAGACGGCATTCGCCTCAGCGAGCTGATGCGGGACGGTCGCGGCGTCGTGCTCGATTTCAGTCCCGACCAGCGTCTGCGCGAGGCAGCGGGCCAGTTGTGTTACGCGGCCGGTGTGGCGAAGGACGATCTCGGCTTGGGTGCGGTGCTGGTCCGGCCGGACGGCATCGTCGCCTGGGCGGGCGACCACGGCTTTTCCGCGGAATCGTTCGCCCAAAACAAAACTCAGTGGTTCGGCGAAAACCAGGAGCAGCAATGACCATCACTCTCCGCCCGGGAAGCACCGTGCTGTTCACCGGCGATTCGATCACCGACTCCCAGCGAAACGAGAGCGAAGACGGTCTCGGATTCGGTTACCCGCTGCGGATCGCGGGCGAATGGGGGCTCCGCCATCCCGAGCGTCCGGTGACCTGGCTGAACTCCGCTATCGCGGACAACAAAGTCATGGACCTCGAAACCCGTTGGCAGAACGACGTTCTCGACGCGCGCCCGGACGTGGTGTCGATCCTCGTCGGCATCAACGACGTCGGCTGGCATTCGTACGATCCGGACGGCCGCGTGATTCCCGCCGAGGATTACGCGGCCGGCTACGACCGGCTGCTCGCGCCGCTGGCCGAATCCGGAGCCGAGTTGATCCTCATCGAACCGTTCCTGCTGCCGATCAGCGGCGACATCGAGGTGGGAGATATGCGCCTCGGCGTCGCGGAACGGAAGAAGTGGCGCGTCGACCTCGACCCGAAAATCCAGGTGGTGCGCGAACTCGCCCGCGAATACGGCGCACATCTGCTCGCCGCCGACGGCATGTTCGCCGAACTCTCCGCGACGACCGGGCCGGAGTACTGGGCCGCGGACGGCGTCCATCCGACGCCGGCCGGGCACGCGGCACTCGCCGCGGCTTGGCTGCGCCTGGTCGCCTGACTATCGCCGGGATCCTTGCTGCGCCTCGAGATTCGCCCGGTACGCCGTCCGTTCCGGGCGGTCCGAGTGCAGCGCCCGGTCGTCGCGGACCAGCCGCCGGATGCGGTTGAGGACCGGCTCCGGGGTGATTCCCGCGGCTGCGGCGAGCGCGCCGACGTAACCGGGGACGGCGATTTCGGCGCGGCGGTTGCGCACCGAATCGACGACCGCCCTGGCGACGTCTTCCGGCTGCACCTTCGGGATCGGCCGCATGTCCAGGCCCGAGGCGAGCGCGGTGTCGACCGCCGACGGCAGCACGGCGGTGAGGCTGACGCCCGCGTCCGCGAACTCCAGGCGGGTCGCGGCCGTCAGCCCCACCACGGCGAACTTGGTGGCGTTGTAGACGGCCAGTCCCTTGACCGGGAACTTGCCTGCCAGAGAGGCGACGTTGACGACGTGGCCGAAACCGCGTTCGGCCATACCGGGCAGCGCCAGCTTCAGGCCGTTGAGGACGCCGCCGAGGTTGACGTCGATCTGCAGCCGGTCGGTGGCGTCGGAGAGTTCGAGGAACCCGCCGTTCGGCATCAGGCCGGCGTTGTTCACCAGCACGTGCAACGGTCCGTGGGCCTTCTCGGCCGCGGCGACGAAGGATGCGAACGAGTCGCGGTCGGCGACGTCGAGGTGGTGGGCGGTGCCGCCGATCATCTCGGCGGTCTCCTCCGAGGCCGCCTTGTTGAGGTCGCCGATCGCGACGCGCGCTCCCTTGCTGGCGAACAACTTCGCCACGGCACGGCCGATCCCGGCACCGCCGCCGGTGATCGCGACGGACGCGCCGTCGAGGGTGATCTTGGGATAGGTCATCGGGTCGCTCCTTGCTCGATGGCGGCGCGCACGCGCGCTGGGGTCAGGGTGCGGCCGGCGCGGAGCACGTCGGCGCGGCGGCGCAGATCCATGAAGTTGGGACCCATGACGTCCAGCTCGGCCTGGCCGGGTTCGATCCGGAGCACCCGGATGCCGGCGGCACGGAGCTGCTTGACGTCGGCGTCGACGCGCCTGGTCATCGCGCGCCGGGCAAGCCGTTCGACGCGAGCGAAGCCGCGCCCGCGTGCGCCGCCGGAGGTGGACATTGGCGGAATGAGCACGACCTCCTCGACGCCGGTCGGGAGGACGAGATCGGCGGACGTCGGCGAGACGGTGCCGCCGTCCACGTACGTGCGGCCGTTGATCGCGACCGGCGGGAACCATCCTGGAATGGCCCAGGACGCGGCGATGGCAGTGCCGAGGTCCGTCCGGTGCGAATTCCCGAACGCGACCCGCTCCCCCGTGCGAACGTCGGCCCCGACGAGCCAGGTCTTCGGGTGATCGACCCAGCCCTCGGCGTTGGCCAGCCCGGTGCCGAAATCGCGCAGCCACCCGGCGTCGCCACGCCCTCTGGGCAGCACTCCCGCGAGCCCCGCCAGCAGATCGGCCCGGCCGCGCAACGCCGCCGCAGTGAGGCCGAGACCAGGCCATACAGGCGTCGGCAACGGCGGCAGCATGCCCGGATGCTGGGCGAGGTGGCGTGTGACGCGCTCGTCCGCCGGCTCGCCACGCAGCGCGGCCAGGATCTCGCCGGCCCCGATTCCCGCGCCGAGAAGCGCTGCCATCTCCGCGCCCGCGGACGTCCCGACCAGGACCTCGGCGTCGCGCGCGTCCCATCCCAGCCGGTCCTCGACCGCGGCGAGGGCGGCAGCGGTCCAGGCGAAGCCGAGCGTGCCGCCACACCCGAGCACCAGTGCGCGTTTGGTCATCGGCCACCTCTGCGGAATCACGTGTCAGTGGCGGAACCGTATGTCATTTTTACGGTGAGGGCAACATTGGTCAGCCGAGGTCGGCGCTGCTGACGACCTTGTTGCGGCCGGTGTTCTTCGCGGTGTAGAGCGCTTGGTCGGCCGCGTGGACCAGGCGATCGATGGCGGAACCCGACTCGGGATACGTCGCGATGCCGATCGAGGCGGAGAGTCCGTCGATCGTCCTCCTGCCGTTCAGAGCAGGCACCTCCACGGCGAGCCGCTCGACGGCCTGGCGGACGCGTTCGGCGACGACGCGGACGTCGGTTCGGTGGATGTCGGGCAGCAGAACCACGAATTCCTCGCCGCCGAACCGGCCGACGCTGTCGTAATCGCGGACCGCGCCGGAGATCGCGGCGGCGACGGCGCGCAGGACGGCGTCACCGCTGAGGTGCCCGTGCTCGTCGTTGATCCGCTTGAAGCGGTCGAGATCCACCATCAGCACGCCGAAACTGGAGGCGGCACGCTGCGCACGGTCGAGTTCGCGGCCGGCGAGGGTGTGCCAGCCGGTGGTGTTGAAGAGACCGGTCTTCTCGTCGGTGGTCGCGGCGATTTCCAGCTGCTTCACGAGGACCGCCCGGTGGATGACGAGCAGCGGCGGCAGAACGCAGAGGGCCAGTTCGGCCATGGTCGTCACGGCGAGCGCGGTCAGGAGGCCGAGGCAGAGGGTCGCGGCTTCGAGCAGGTTGTCGCCCCAACTGCCGAAAAGGGTGCGCAGCGAGCGGTCCGGTGCGTTGAGTCCAGGGACGGTGATGAGGGCGGCGATGACGAAGTACGCGGCGGTGGCGAGGGCGAGGCTGCCGAAACCGGTCCATCCGGCGCGCAGGGCGTCGTCGAGGTTGGGGGTGACGGTCCGGGAGAGGACGGCCGCGGCGGCTTGGCAGGTGACGATGACCAGGGCGGCGTTGAACACCACGCGGAAAGCCGAGATACGGCGGGCGCGATAAGGGCTTCGGACGGCCAGATAGGCGTAGAGGACTGCGACAAGTCCCGTGACGAGAGCCGAGGTCAGCACCAGCACCCCGGCGAAGCTCCACACCGAAGTCAGGTTGATGTGCGGAGTGCCGGAGATGAGCCGAAGGCGTTCGACCTCGCGGCCCAGTTCGGCCTGCAGCAGGCCGCAGCCGGTCAGCAGGCCGAAGACGAGGAGATCCCGGCCGGAGAAGTGTTCGGTACAGACAGCGTTCGCGGTCGCGCCCGCCGCGGCGCTCTCGATCAGAAGGCAGTAGGCGATCAGACCGGGCCGCTGGTTCCACAGTTTCCACTGCGACGGCGATACCGCGGCGCGGAAGGAACGCGCCGGTCTGTCCGCGAGATCGGTGTCAGCCGTACCCACGTCGCCCCCTGCTTGACCAGCGCGTCCCCCGACGGACCATCAACAGTAGTCGGCGGCATTCGCACTGTCAGCAGAGTTCGGAAAACGTTGCGGCGAGCCGACAACGCGGATGTACGGCCGGGTTTTCCTTGTCCTGACTGCTGAATTCCAGGGAGCCGGGTGCGCCGATCCGATCGGCGCACCCGGGGTGGTCACTTCGAGGGCAGCGGCTGCGGCTTGCCGCCGTCGAGGAGACCGTACGGCAGGATGCTGTCCGGGGTTCCGGTGATCGCACCCGCCGGGTTGTTCATCAGGCCGGTGACGAAATTGGCGCCGGAACCGTTCGGCGAGGGCAGCAGGAAGCTGAGCGTGCCCGCACCACCGGCCAAGCCGCCCACCAGGTCTCCGACACCGCCGAGGCCGCTGTTGGCGCTCGGGCTCGATCCCGGACTGTCCGCTGGTGCGGCTTGGGCCGTCGCGGTGGACAGGAAGATCAATGCCAGCCCCAGCCCGAGGCCCCCGAGTGCACGCTTCACGAAACCGCTCCTTTTTCGAAGTGTCGTCCGGTAACGCGACTCAGGGTCGTCCGCGACGGCTGGCGCTGCCACTGGAGACCGGGTAAAGCGCCCGATCGGGCAAGGATTGTCAGTGATGGAAGGGAGTCAGCGGATCCCAGAGTTCCGCGCAGTGGTGCTGGCGCGGGATTTCCGTGGTGAGCTGACTGTCCCCGGCGGCGTTGAGCGCCAGCACGACAGGATTGTCCTTTGTATACGGATCCCACTGCGGAGCGCCGTCCACAGTGGGGTTTCCGGTGCGTGCGAACCCGGACCACTGCGTCAGCAGCTGATCGGCGAGTGCCTGCTGATTGGCCGTGAGCTGAACGCCGTTCGGGAACATCAGCAGCCATTCGGCGACGTGATACGCACCGTTCGGTTTGGCGGGGTCGACGAAGAATTGCGGCGGGATATCGGTGTCGTCGACCTGGTAGGCGAAGACCGGGATGTGCCGCGACAGCCGCTCGTCGTTGATCAATGCGGGGCAGACCGAGTTGGAGTCGGCGACGGCGGTCCGGTAGGCGAGGAACGGGGCCGGCGCGGGGTAGCGCTTCAGCGGATAGGTCTTGCGGACCTCGTCGGCGTGCTTTCCGTACTGTTGCTTCATGAATTTGTCGTAATCGGCCGCGGTCTCAGCGAACGGCAGTTGAGTTTCGTCGCGGTCGACGCCGTGCATCAGCGTTATGTGATTGACGTGTCCGGTAGCGAAAGCCTCGGCCGGCGACATCGGCAGCGTCTTGCCGTCGACGATCGGCGCGACTGTGCCGTTGTCCGGATTTCTCCCCTGGCCGGCCTGTTTGAGCACCTTCTCCGCGGGCAGCGCGCGCAGGCAGGCGGCGGTGGAACAACCCAGCGCTTTGGCGAATCGCGCCCCCTTTTGCTGCGCTTGTTTCTCGGTGGGCAACTGTGCTTTGCAGTCCTGCGTTTGCCAGATGATGTCTGCGCCGAGCAGCGAGTTGTACTCGCCGCTTTGGCTGATCCCGCGCTTGAACAGCCCGGCCGAGGCAGGCGAAGCGGTGTGGGCGCAGACGCTCGAACCGCCCGCGGAATCACCGTAGATCGTGACGTTGTGCGGGTCTCCGCCGAACTTCGCGATGTTGCGTTGCACCCACCGGAGCGCGGCTTGCTGGTCCTGGAGACCGTAGTTGCCCGCGTGCGCGCCGAACGATTCATGTGCCAGGAAACCGAAAATCCCGAGCCGGTAATTGAACTCCACGCTGATGACGCGCCCGGCCGTCACGAGACGGCTCGCGTCCGTCGGCTTCCACAAGAGGAATCCGCCGCCGTGGATCTGCACCATTACCGGAAACGGACCAGGACCCGCATTCGCCGGCACTCGCACGGTCAAGTTGAGGCAATCCTCGTTAGCCGACCCGGGACCGGTTCCAGGCGGCTGCGGACACTCATTGCCCTCCGCGGTCGCGGCGAACGGCTCCGTCCAGTGCGCGGGCCGCTGCGGCGCGGCCCAACGCCGCTCGCCGACCGGCGGCGCGCCGTAGCGAATCCCTTGCCACGACTTGATCTCCGCGTTCGCGACCCCGCACACCGGTCCGTCGTCGGTAGTCACCGTGGTGCCGGGCGAACACGCCGGCGCGCCCACCTTGGTGGCCAGCGCCGCCGACCCGGCCAGCGACATCACCACCCCCACGACGGCCGCCAATACCGCAGCGGATGTCTTTCCGTCGAATCTCATCCGTCCTCCTTCGCTCCCGCCTGGCCGGGGAGGCCGAACGAACGACGAGCAGCAACCACGCACCGAACAGGCGGTTTACCGGTATGGGCTCGACCAATGACCAACTCCGGGTCATTGCCGCGGGCACGAGTCCCGCGCGCCTCCAGTCTGACCGCCGCACGAGGCGGCACAACCTCCGTTCGGGCGCGCGGGAACTGTCAAATTCCCGGGGACGATGGTCTTTGTCAGGGATCAAGGCGACCGGCGGGAGGAGACGGGCGCACGAGCGAAGACCCTTGGGGCCAAGCAGATTCTTCGGAGCAGCACGTTCGGCCGGAACGGCTATCTCGCCGCGCTCAAGACCGCGGTCAGCTCCGGGCTCACGACGCGAACGGCCGGATGCGCGTGCCAGCGGCGCAACACCACCGCCAGCTTCCGCAGATCGGTCCGGATCGTCGCGGATCCGAGCTGGACGATCTGCGCCAGCAGCGGCTGCGCGAGCCGGCATGCCTGCTCCAGTTCGCCGGAAGCCGCGTACGCCAGGCACAACCGGAGGCCGAACCGGGTACGAGCGCGGACCGCGCCGTGCGGGATCCGCGCGATTTCCCGGTCGAGAACGTTCGCCGCCTCCGCTGGGCGGCCCAGGTCGTAAAGGCACCAGCCGGTCGCGACGCCGACGGGATCGGCGACCTGCGAGGTGCCGATAACGGGACCGGCCGGCATGCCCGCGGGGTCTTGCAGCCAGGCCCGCGCTCGGTCCAGCGCGCGCATGCAGCCGTCCGGATCTCCGGCGAGGGCATGGCCTTGCGCCTCCCGCTGCGCCGCGAGCCCGAGCACCCGGGCCGGCACGGTCTTGCGCTCTTGCGCCTGCCGCGCCAGTGCGACAGTCTCCGCCCCGTCACCCTGGTACATGGCGATCAGCGCTTGCCGGACCAACGCGTAACTCGACAGGAAGTCGTCGCCGGCGACACCGGAAACGCGCACTGCCCGCGCGGTCCACCAGGCGGCGGCCTCGTCGTCGCCGGATTCCTGGGCCATCCAGCCCGCGTACTCCGCCGTCCGGGCCGCCAACGAGGCGACCTTCGCCAAGGCCCGGCCGCCCACCTGCGCGGCGAGTGTCCGCAGCGCCTGGGCCTGCCCCACCACCATCGGCAGCACGACGTCCGGAGAGGACGCCTGGCCCAAGTCCCGCGCGGCGTCGAACAACCGCCGATGCTGAATCAGCTGCGCCTCCGCGTCCACGGCCACGACCCCGGTGCCGGACACCTTGAGCCCCGCGATCACCGCCATCCCGCCGAGCAGCACGTCCCGTCGCGCGACCGGATTGAACGCGCCTCCGCCATCGGGCATCATCGTCATTACCCACACTTCTTCCTCGGTTGCCCCGGCCGCGATCGGCCGGGAAGCCCGCTCGGCTTCGCCGGCGAGTTCGATCAGCTCACCGGCCGCACCCAGCAAGGCGTCGCACTTCCGCACGAACTCCGGCGACGGAGCCTGCGCGCCGGTCTCGACCCGGCTGACGTGGCCCTTGCTGTAGTAGAGCCGCCGGGCGAACTCGCTCAGCGAAAGCCCTTCGGCGACCCGCATCGCTCGCACTCTCGACCCGAACGTCTCCGGAACGGAAGACACCTGGCGCACCGCCCTTCGTCGATTTCCCATCTTGCCCGACCGGCAGTCTTCACCCAGCAGGGTGGACGTTCCAGACAACAGCTGGAAACAGGAAACGGACGCTCAGTGTAGTGCGATTTCTACCGAACAAATGATCAGCTGGAGCAGATTTCGTAGATCATTACTTCAGTGTTGTCAGCGGTAGTCAAAAGCTGGACAAAAGCACGGCCGACGATCGGAAACAGGAAACACTCGCCTACCCTCAAGTAGGGCTTGTCAAGCAGCCGTTCGGATGCCAAAGATTGCTCTCTGTTCCCCGCGACCCTCCTCCCCGACCGGCCCCGTGCCGCGGCGCGCACGACCGGCCAGACCAGGAAAGGCCACTCGTTGAACCAGATCTTCCTCAACTACCGCACGGTCGACGACGGGTTCGGCGTGGCGCTGCTCGACCATCGGCTGTCCCGCGCGTTCGGCCCGGAAGCGGTCTTTTTCGCGTCGAAGTCCATCGAACTCGGCTCCGAATGGGAGCAATACCTGTTCGACGCGGTCAAGGCCTCGCATGCCCTGCTGGCAGTGATCGGGAGAAATTGGCTGAACGCCCAGGACGGGAAGGGGAACCGCCTGCTCGACGATCCCCAGGACTTCGTCCGCCGAGAGATAACCACCGCATTCGAGCTGGGGAAACGCGTCATTCCAGTCCTGCTGGACGCCCCTCGGATCACCCGCGAAGAACTTCCCGAACCGCTTCGCCAACTGGCCGATGTGCAAGACGCGCGGGTCCATTTCCGCAACGCCGTCCCCGACATCGACCGCCTCGCGAAGAGGCTGGAGCAGCTCATCCCCGGGCTGCGCCGCGCCTCCTCCGCGGTCGCCGGCACCAAGTTCACCGCCCACGCGCACCAGGGCGGCGTCGTCAACCAGTTCGACCGCGTCGACGTGCGCGGCGACTTCCACGCCGGACCCCGCTGACCGTCTCCCCCATACCCCGGAGCTGACTCTTGAGCGAAGAGACTCCGGCCGAAGAAGCTGCGAAGGAACCGGCGGAACCGCCGGAGCCTGAGTCTTCCTCGGCCGAAAAAGACCCCCCGCCGCCCTCGGAGCGGGACCAAGCGGTCCACGACCTGCGCGGCCAAGCCTCGGACTTGCTGAACGTCCAGTTCAGCAAGATCGTCTCGGAGGCCGCCGGCCGGCTGGAAGGCGTGACGAACCTCAACATCTTCCACGAGGTGCACACCGACGGCGATTTCATCGCCGGGCCGGGCGGCCGGAGCACCTCGCGGCGCTCGGGCAGAAGCCGGGCCCAGCCGCAGGACCTCGCCGCGATCGAGTACTTCGCGCCGCCGCCCGACTTCCAGGACTGCGTGGACCGGCTGCACAGCAACAATCTGCTGATCATCGCGGACGCGGCGAGCACCGGGCGGTTCAGCCGCGCGTTGGCGGCCTTGCGGGAGGTGCTCGACGAGAACGCGGTGATCTACCGCGTTCCCGCCTCGATCCTGGGCAACCCCAGCTGGCGGATTCACCAGCCGCGCAGCGGTTACCTCGTCGTGGACCCGGACAACGGCGACGGCAAGTTCTCCGCGAGCAAGCTCACCGACGATTGGCTCGCGAAAACCGCCGAACGCCTGCAGGACGAGGAAAGCCATCTCGTGGTCGTGACCGGCCCGGCGGCCGGAACCCTTGCCACCGCGACGAAACGCGTCGAGTTCGTCGTCGAAGAGCTCGAACTGCCGGATCCGATGGACATCGTGCGCAAGCGGCTGGACGGCGAGGTCCCGTGGGCCGACCCCGAAACCCTCCGCGGCCAGCTGGCCGCCGCCAACGTCGAGGAACTGCTTGAAGAACGCGACAATCCGGAGTTCGCGGCCCGGGTCGCGCGTGCCGTGGTCAACGCCGTTCGAGAGAACGAGGATCTCGGCAAGGCGCTCGACAAACTGCGAGATCCGACCGGGCAGGTCCGGGAATGGCTCAGCCAGAACCCGGGCAGCGTGGACGTCGCGCTCGTCTTCGCCACCGCGGTGCTCGAAAACGCCAGCTATCTCCACGTCGCGGACGCGGCGATCGCGCTCCACAGGCAGCTCAGCAACGGCAGCTCGGCGACGCTGACCCTGCGCTACCTCCGCAAGATCGTCGCCGAGCGCAGCTGGCTGGAGCTCGATTCCGACGAAACCCGAGGCAGAGCCAGCCTGCGCTTCAAATCGGCTCGCTTGCGAGTGGCCGTGCTCGGCATTCTGTGGCTCGAGCTCGACGGCGCGCGCGAGAAAATACTGAACTGGCTGCAACACCTCGCCAACCACACGAACGTGGACGTGCGGGCCCGGGCGGCCCACGCCGCGGGGATCCTCGCGAACACCGACTTCGAGCACGGCGTGCACGGCTACCTCCTGCAGTGGGCCACGTCCGACTCGGCCTTGTTGCAGCAGAGCGCCGCCTACGGGCTCAACGTCGCGGGGACGCGGAGTCCCGGCAACACCGGCATCGCCTGGTCGTATGTCGAGCGGTGGGCGGAACTCGTCGGCGAGCCCAAGATCCGCAGGCTGCCGATCACCGCCGGCCTCGCGGTCGGCGGGCAGCTCGGCACGCAGAATCCCCGGCGTGCCTTGCGCGTCTTGCGCCGCCTCGTGCGCCACGGCGACTGGGGTTTGCTGGAACCCGTCGCCGTCAGCACCCAGGCACTGCTCGAATCGGGCTGCGCGGAGGAGGTGCTGCAGGCCCTGCTCGAGTGGACCGAGCGCTCGGAAGACGGGGAACCCGAGGTCAAAGCCCTGACGATATTCGCGTTCGCCGTCGCGCCCGAAGCCGGTCTGCGCGAGCGTCCGCTGCTGATGCGCGAAGAACGCCGGCACGGTGAAGTGCTGGCGGAGCTCTGGGGAAGGGCACTGGCCAGCACGGCGGCCCGGACCCTCGCCGAGGACGCCCTGAGGTCGTGGGTCCGGGTATCCGATCGCGATCGCTCGGCCGCGGACACCGTGCTCAGCGTGCTGGCCGGAATCGCCGATCGCGGGACCACGGACTTCGAACGGGTCCTGCACCTCCTGCGCGGCTGGGCGAACGATCCGCACGACCCGTCGGACCAGGCAGCCGAATTCCACGACACCCTGCTCGATCTCGAGGAAGAAGCATCATGAGCCAGACCTACAACCCGGTCCTCGTCTGCGAAGAAGTCCGGCGCATGCGCCTCGGCGCCCCGCTGCGCTCGCCCGAACTCGGCGTCGCGATGGTCCTGGAACGGGCGACCGGCACCCCGCTCGTGGTCAACCACGGCGAACGCGTGCCGGACGCGCGGACCGGCAACTACCGCCGGATGCACCTGATCGACGTGGCCACCCGCGGGCTGTCGTTCACGGTCCTGGTGGCGAGCTCCGACCCGGCCTTCACCTTCCGGGTGACGGTCGAGTTCGCCTGCCAGGTCACCGATCCGGTCGCCATCGCGTTGAACAAGGTCACCGACATGACCGCCAGCCTGCTGCCCTCGCTCACCTCGATCGCCCGGGAGACCGCGGCCCGCTTCGACGTGCTGGAACCCGCGGCGGCGTCGAACGCGATCTCCGCCCGCCTCAACTCGGCGCGCGACTCGCCGACGGTGCGGCTCAGCAGCTACTCGGTGTCGGTCTCGATGGTCGACAACGAGGAATTCGTGACAGAGCAACGGAAAATCCGGGTGCGCAAGCTGTCCTTCGACGCCATGCGCCCGATCGCGGGCGGGACCCGCGAGGACATGCTCGCCCACATCATGTCGATCGAGGACGGCGATCCGATGGCGCTGCTGGACCGGGAACGAGCCGACCGCGCCGCCGAGGTGAAAGCCCAGATCGACGTATTGCGCACCTTGTCCGGCACCGACATGGAGAACTTCAGCGCCTCCGAAGTACGCGAACAGGTCCTCGGCCAGTTCTTCGACCGGAGCAAGGCGGTGCCCGGCAAGCGGCGGAAACTCCGGGACAGCTTGGAGAACCGCGCCAAAGCGGAGATCGAGGAAGCCAAAGTCGTCGAGGGCAACGTTCCCCCGGCGAAGAACACCGCCGAGGACGGAGCGCCGTCCTCGAAACGCGCCAGCCGGCTCCGAGGTTCGATGCGGCCGGCCGAACCGGAAAACGAAAGCTGAGGCATGGACGTAACTCCCGGTGCGCGAGGCACCGCACGCCTCTGGCACTACACGGAAGAAGCGCTCGCCGCGGTCGCGGTGTGGACGGAACGGATCGCGGGAAAGGGCGAGGACGCCGACCCGCTCGTGCTCCTGCACCGGCCGTCGAGATCAGGTTTGCTCGCCGTCTTCGACGGGGTCGGCGGCGCGGGCCGGGCCCCGGCGGGCCGCACACCGTCCGGACAGCTGCGCACCCAAGCCTGGCTCGCTTCCCGGCGAGCTCGCGCCCTGGTCGAGGAATGGTTCACCGACGCGACGACTGCCATCGCCCCGAACGTGCTCGCGGCGCACCTCGGCAACCGGCTGGGCGCCGGCGTGGTGCGCCCGCGGAGAATCCGGGGCAAACTCCAGCGCGAGCTTCCGACCACCTTCGCCGGGCTGATCTTCGAAGTGGCCGACGGGCAGGCCGCTTGGCAGGTTCTGTGGGCCGGGGATTCCCGGTGCTACGTGGCCGAACCCCGAGGCGGGCTGCAGCAACTCAGCCTCGACGACACCGAGACAGGCGATGCGCTGGAGCTGCTGCTCCAGGACCCGCCGATGACCAACCTGGTGCAGGCGGGCGGCCCGTTCCAGATCCGCGGCAGCCGGGGATCCGCCCGGCTGCCGTGCCTGCTCATCACGGCGACCGACGGTTTCTTCGGCTACGTCGGCACTCCCGCGGAGTTCGAGTACGCGCTGTGGGAGACGTTGCTGAGCGCGCAGGACGCGATGCACTGGTCGGTCCTGCTCACGGAGAAGGTCCAGTCCTATACGCAGGACGACGCGTCCATCGCGATCGTCGCGCTCGGCTTCGAGGACTTTTCCGTCGTCCGCGCGAGCTTCCGGGCTCGGTTCGACCGGCTGCGGGAAGAACACGCCGAGCCGATGCGCCGGGCGGCCGCCGGCGGGCGAACAGCCTTGGTAGAGACCAGAAAGCGCTCGTGGCTCGCCTATCGCGAGTACTACGAGCGCCGGCTTCCGCCACGCGAAGGGAGCGACTCGTGAAACTCGGCTCGGCCGTGCGGGGCTACGAGATCATCACCCGCCCGTCGAACGCGAACGCGGGCAAATGCCTGTGGGCGTTCGCCCGCAAGGACGGCAGGGATTTCTTCGTCAAGGAGTTCCTCGAACCCAAACGCCCGCGCCCGGACTCGATGGGCTCGGTCGAGGACAAGAAGCGCCGTCTCGCGGCCTGCCGGAAATTCGAAAAACGGCACGAGAAGCTGTCGAACATCCTGCGCTCGGACCATCCGCACGCCGGAAACCTCGTGCTGGCAAGGGATTTCTTCGCCGATGGGACGCGCTACTACAAGATCACCGACCGGATCGACCCGGTGGACGTGGCTCCCGCGAACCTGGCCCCGCCGGATCGCGCCATCCTGTTGCACACCCTCTGCGAGAGTGTCGCGCTGCTCCACGAACACAAGATCGTCCACGGAGACCTCCGGCCGGAGAATGTGCTGATCCACCGGCCGCCGCGCAGCGACCTGCACATCGCGAAGCTGATCGACTTCGACGACTCCTACGTTTCCGGCAAGCCGCCAGCGGCCGGGGAAGTAGGCGGAAACCCGTACTACGGCGCACCGGAATGGCTCAGCTACCTCCGCGGCGAGCGAGGTGTCCGTGCTTCCCAGCTCACCTCCGCGGCGGACATTTTCGCGCTGGGGCTGCTGATCCATACCTACCTCGCAGGCGCTCCGCCCGAGTTTCCAGCGGAATTCGAATCGCCTGCCGCGGCGGTGCTCGCCGGAGCCGATCTGAAGCTCGATCCGGCGCTGCCCGCGGAGTGGGCCGAGGTGCTGTCCGGCACCGTGCGGAACGAGTCCTCGGCCCGGCCCACGATCAACGACGTGCTGACCCTGCTGCGCGCCCAGCACCCGCCGGCCGCGCCCAGCCGGGTCCGGATCAATCTCACCGGACGTGTTCCGGCGAAAGGAAAATGATGACCCAGCAGACCGCGACCGACCTCGGCTACGCCGTCGACATCGTGTTGTGCATCGACACCACCGCGAGCATGCGCCCGATCCTGGACAACGTGAAGGCGAGCGCACTGACCTTCCCCGGCAAGCTCATGCAGGAAATGGCCGACAAGGGCAGGCGAATCCGCAGCCTGCGGCTCAAGGTCGTCGCCTTCCGCGATTACGGGGACCGCGCCGACGACGCCTTGTCCGAGACGGATTTCCTTTCCGTGCCCGCGAAAGTGGACGAGTTCGAACGCACTGTCAGCGCGCTGCGGCCGGACGGCGGCGGGGACGAGCCCGAGTCCGGGCTGGAAGCGCTCGCCGTGGCGATGCAGTCCGAATGGGAGACCGGACTCGACCGGCGCAGGCACGTGATCGTCGTTTTCACCGACGCGCCCGCACATCGGCTCGGCGATCCTCGCCAGCGCGGCGCCACCGGCTATCCGTCCTCGATCCCGAGCTCGCTGGACGAGCTTTTCGCCTGGTGGGGCCACGCGCAGCAGCGCGGAGCACGCATGGAGAACTCGGCGAAGCGGCTCTTGCTCTTCGCTCCCGAGGCCTACCCGTGGGAGGACATCGCCGACGACTGGAACAACACGCTGTTCTTCCCTTCCACCGCGGGGGAAGGGCTCGAAGAATGGGAAATGGACCAGATCATCGCCACGATCGCGAGCAGCCTTTGAGCCGGCGCTTCCGCTGGCCCGGCCGACGGAACCACGCGGCATCTCCGCCAGCGGAAGCTCCCCCGCGCCCGATGCCGCCTGCGATCGAAGGGCCGGACGTCGTGCTGTACCGGGACCGGGCGTTGCTGATCATCTGCGAGCGGCCCCGGCCGGGAGCACCGCCCGCGGTGCTTCGGATCCCGGTCCGCAACTGCGCGACAGCGTCGCTCTCCATCGAACCCGGGCTGACCGGCCAGGAACTTCTCCGGCTGGACTTGAGCGTGCGATGGGGCCGGGACGCGCGGTTCGAGCTCCCGATGTGGTTTTTCGAGCAGTACCGGGTCTTGCTGCAGCGACTGGTCGACGAAGTGACCGCGCCGCCGAACCCGAGCCCGCGACCGCCGGGACCGCCGCCGGCTCCGGTGCTCGCACCGCTTCCGGTGCGCCGTGCTCCCCGCGACCACAACTGGGTGACCTTCCGCTCCGGAGACGATGACGAGGTGGTGGTGTTCGATGCCGGACAAGGCTGATTGGTCGTGCGACTCCTGCCACACGAACAACTACGCACAACAGTCGGTGTGCCGCGTCTGCGGCCGGGAAGCGGGAAGCGCGACCGGGGAACTGGCGCTGCCCGACCATCGTCCGCTGAAGATCGCGGCAGACGAGACCGTCGCGTTCGTGGATTCGAAACACACCAAAACGGAACGGCCGACAATCGCGCTGGCCCCAGTGCCGCCGCCGCGGGCGCCGACGCGGCCCCCGCCTGCACCGAAGATCTCGTCGCCCGGCCCGCGATATGCCCCGCACCGGAGAAAGCGGCGGGTTCTCCCGTGGCTGGTACTGGCGGTCTTCGGGTTTCTGGCGCTCGTCTACGGCAGCGAGCTTCTCGCCCATCTCAGTTCGAAGTTCCAGCAACCCGCGCAAACCACGGCCGCGACGCCGTGCCCGGCGGAGGCCGCTAGCTGGCTGTCGGACTCCGGAGCGGGGCTGGTGGCCAAGTACGACACCGGCAAACACACCGTGACGATCTGCGTCGGTTCGGACGGCTCCTACCACTACGACGGCCGCGTCAACGACGGCCGGCCGACCACGGCGGACAATCACATCTCGCTCCATGCCGAGCGGACTTCCAACGGATTCACCGCGGTCAACGGGGAGTACAGCTACGAGATCTCCGGGCTTGACCTGACTGTCCGGAAGCGCAACAAAGTCATCGGCCGAGAGCATCTCACCCCGGTGCACTGACGCCCGCGCTATGCCGCCTGAACCTCAGCCGCCGCGCGCAATTCGCGCACTAGTTCTCGTACCGCGAGGGACTGCGCGCCCGCGTAAGTCGCGACGTACCCGATCCGCCGAGTCGGCGGATCGGCGATCGGGGTGACCGCGACTCCCGGCGGGATGGCGGCGAGGGTGAGCTTCGGCAGGACTGCCATGCCAATCCCTTGTGCCACCATGGAAAGCACCACCCCGTCGTCGGCAACTTCCATTTTCGCCGACGGCAGCCAATCCTGCCGGGCCCACCAGGACCGGGTGTAGGAGGAGCAGTTTTCCGGCCAGTCGAGCAGCGGCAGAGCGCGCGGATCGGGCAGGACTGCGGGGTTCACCAGGAAATACGGCTCCCGGAACAGCTCTCCGGCGACCAGACCCGGCGGCGGGGTTTCGTCCTCGCCGAGGGTGGCGATGGCGACGTCCGCGCGTCCGTCGGCCACTTCGCCCGCGGTGCCGCGGCCTAGTTCGGGGACGATCAGGACTTGCGGGTTCAGGCCGGAATGCTTGGCGGTCAAGCGTTCCAGGGCAGCGGGCAGGAGATGTGCGGCCGCGCTGCGGAAAGCGGCGATGCGCAACGGGCCGGTGAGGGTTCCGGCTGCCGCGCCCCGGGCTTCGGCGCGGAGAACGTCGAGTTGGCGCAGGATCAGCCGGGCGTGCACGAGGGCGCGGGCGCCGGCCGCGGTGGGGCGGGCACCGGTTCGGCCGCGGTCGAAGAGGATGGCGCCGACCTTGCGTTCGCAGGTCCGGACGGCGTGCGAGACCGCGGACTGGGTGAGACTCAGCTCGGCGGCAGCGGCGGTGAAACTGCCGGTGCGCTCCACCGCGAGCAGCAGGCGCAACTCGCCCGGCGTGAGGTCGACGGCATCCATGCGGCCAGCTTAGCCGCGGCCATGAGTGAGATTCATGGATTGGCGCGGTCCATCGATCCGGAGGTCTGCTCAGGCGGCTTCGACGCGGATAAATTGCTGGTCAGAGCCAATTAAGGAGATCACGTGTCCCTGACCGCCGTTCGCCAGGTCCGCCGTCCCGAGGGCGCGCCTAGTGCCGCTGACTTCGAGTTCGTCACCCAGCCGCTGCCGAAGCTCGCCGACGGCCAGGTGCTGGTCGAGAACCGGTACCTGTCCGTCGATCCGTACATGCGCGAGTTCATGGAGTGGGGCGGCTGGGAGCTGGGCGCGGGTCTGGAGGGCCGCACGATCGGCGAGGTCGTCGAGTCGAAGGAGCCGACGCTGCCGGTTGGCACGACGGTGTTTCACCGGCACGGCTGGGCGACCCACGCCGTCGTCACCGCCGCCGACGTCCGGACGATCACCCCGGCGGACGGCGTTCCGCTGAGCGCTTACCTCGGCATTCTCGGCGGGACCGGGCTCACCGCGTACGTCGGTCTGACCCGGATCGCGCAGCTGCGTCCCGGCGACGACGTGTTCATTTCCGCGGCAGCCGGTGCGGTGGGGAGCGCGGCCGGGCAGATCGCTCGACTGCTCGGCGCGGGACGGATCGTCGGCAGCGCCGGATCCGCGGCGAAGGTCGAGCACTTGACCCACGATCTCGGTTTCGACGCCGCCTTCAACTACCACGACGGCCCGGTCACTGACCTGCTCGCGAAGGCGGCACCGGACGGGATCGACGTGTACTTCGACAACGTCGGCGGAGATCACCTGGCCGCCGCGATCGATGTCCTGCGGGAACGCGGGCGGGTCGCCTGGTGCGGTTCAGTCGCGCAGTACAACAACCTGCGCACGCCGCCGAGCGCACCGCACAATTTGTTCGACGTCGTCGGGAAAAGCCTTCGGATCGAAGGGTTTCTGGTGCGCAATCACCTCGACGCGCGCGAGGAGTTCGAGGAATTCCTGATCCCGCACGTCCGCGGCGGGCAGGTGCTCGTGAACGAGACTGTGACAGAAGGGTTTTCCAGCATCGTGGACGCGTTCATCGGGATGCTGCGAGGAGAGAACGTCGGGAAGATGCTGGTGCGGGCCTGACCGGCGGGAGGGGCCGCGAAGCCCCTCCCGGGTCAGAACCTCAATCGCGCCAACGGTTGTTGAGGAAGGCGTCGTCGTCCTCGTCGTCTTCCACCGGACGGGGGCGGCGCGTCGGACGGCGCGGCGCCTCGGCACGCGGCGCGGGCTGATTCGGGGTCACCGCGAACGGGGACGCCGAACCGGGCTCGTTGCCGAACTCGTCGGAATCGAACGCCGAGGGCGGTTCGGTGCTCGGCCGGTCCGTGCTCCACCCGGACTTGGTCTTGCGCTTCCCCATCTCCCGCCGGTGCTGGACGTACCGTTCGGCCGCCTGCGCCTGCTTCGTCATGTACTCCTGGGACTGCGCCTTGATCTCCTCGGCCTTCTGCTCGCGCAGCGCCCGGCGATCAGCCTGCTCGCGGACCAGCGCGTCCAGTTCTGCCTGCATCGCGGCGGTTTCGCTCATGCGTCCTCCTACCTGGTCCGGATGATCGGCGCGTCGTCGTCATCGTCGAGTGAACCAGTGATCCGGCTGGCGGGCTCCACGAGGTTGTCGAAGACCGCACCCTCCACCCGGTACGCCGCGCGCCGCTCGGTCTCGCCACCGCCGCCGCCACCGCCGTGTCCGCCGCCCATCGCGCCCATGCCAGGCATCCCGCTGCCGCCGGGCTGGCCCTGGCCGCCGGGGTGGTCGCCCGCCGGTTGCGAGAAACCGCCGCCGGTCTGGGTGCCGGCGATCGGAGTGCTGTCGACTCCGACTATGGGCCCGCCGTGCAGCGGAGCGCTCGGGGCGCCCGCGGGCACGCCCGGACCGCCGCTGTGCGAGATCTCCGGACCGGGGCCGCCTTCAATCGGGTGGCCGGGCGCCCCGCTCGGGACGCCGTGGTGCAGCGGCTGGGCCGGACCGCCCGCGGGGTGCCCCGGGACGTCCGAGCCCGAGGTCCCCGGGCCGCCACCCGCCGGATGCGCCGGAACGCCTGCCGGGTGCCCGCCGAACGGGTCGCCGCTGTGCGACATCTCCGGACCCGGCCCGCCCTCCAGCGGATGCACCGGGTGGCTGCTGCCGGGCGAGGCGCCGCCGTGCCCGTTGCCGTCGGGTCCCTTGTGCTCGCCGCCGTGGTGGCCGGGAGCGTCGTCGCGAGGCTGGCCAGGAACGTCGCCCGCGTGGTGCCGTCCGGTGGTGCCGTCGGGCATCTGCGGGCCGTGGTCGACCTCGTGCACGCCCTGCTTCTTGTCGTCCTCCTCGCCGAGCGTGTAGGTCGTCGGGTTGCCCTTGCCGTCGTCGACCGTGACGACGGTGGGCCCGTTCGGCCCGTCCGGACGCTCTGCGGTGATCTTCGTGTCGCCGTCGCGGAGGTGGATCTTGCCGTCCGCGCCGGGATGGTGGACCTCGTCGCCGTGCTGCTGACCGTCCCCGCCGTCGTGCGCGGACTTGTCTTCGGACCAGTCGATCTTGAAGTCCTTGGCAGGGCCGGAACCCTCGCCGATCTTGATGTCCATCTTGCCGTCGTGGTCCGGCTCGGACATTTCGAAGGTCTTGTCGCCCTGCTTGACCTTCAGGACATCCCGGCCGTCGTCGTCCGGTTTGCCGTCGTGGTTCTTGTCCTCGCCCGGCTTGCCGTCATGGCCCTTGCCGTCGTCGTCCGGTTTGCCGTCGTGGTTCTTGTCCTCGCCGGGCTTGCCGTCGTGGCCCTTGCCGTCGTCGTCCGGCTTCCCGTCGTGGTTCTTGTCCTCGCCGGGCTTGCCGTCGTGGCCCTTGCCGTCGTCGTCGGGCTTGCCGTCGTGGTTCTTGTCCTCGCCGGGCTTGCCGTCTTCGCCGCCGGGGCCGCCGTCGGCGGGGTCGGTCTTGATCGGCGGACCGTCCACCGGACCGCCGCCGCCGGGGGAACCGCCGCCGCCACCCTTGTCGCCGGGGGCCTTGTCGCCGGGGCTCTTGTCGTCGCCAGGACCCTTGTCGTCCGGGCTCTTGCCGTCAGGGCCCTTGCCGTCGCCGCCGGTCGAACCGGGTTCGCCGCCGCCGGGGCCGCCGAGCGGACCGCCGCCGTGGCTGCCCTGCGAGTCCTTCTTCAGCGCGTCCATCGCGGCCTCGGCCTTTTGCTTGGCCTCGGCCTGGGCCTTCTGCTTGGCCTCTTGCTCGGCCCGCTGCTTGGCCTCTTCGTCGGACTGGGTGTGGTCCTGTCCGCCGCTCGAACCGGAATCACCCGGACCCGAACCGCCGGGGCCAGACCCACCGGGGCCGGACCCGCCGCTGGAGCCGCCGCCGGAATCGGTCTTGATCGGCGGGCCGTCCACCGGACCGCCGCCGCCGGTCCCGCCGCCAGGACCCCCGCCTGAGCCCCCGCCGAGCGGGCCGCCGCCAGGCGAATCGGACGGGACGTCGAGGTCGGGAACCTTCCCGCCGCCCCCGCCGGAGCCGGAACCGCTGCCGGACCCGCCACCCGAGCCGGACCCGCCGCCGGTGCCGCCGCCAGGACCTCCGCCGATGCCGCCGGGTCCGCCGCCAGTGCCACCGGGGTGGTCACCCTGCGGCGTGTCCGAACCGGACCCGCCGCCGTAACCGCCGCCGGTTCCCCCACCAGTACCGCCGCCGTGACCGTCCCCCTGGCCACCGCCATAGCCGTTGCCCTGACCGCCGCCGTAGCCGCCGCCCTTGCCGTTGCCATTGCCGTTGCCATTGCCGTTGCCATTGCCGTTGCCGTTGCCGCCAGGACCCTGACCGCCACCCCCGGGACCACCGCCGCCAGGCCCCCCGGAACCACCGGAACCACCGGCCCCGCCATCCTTGGCGCCCTGGAACTTGTTCTTGATCTTGCCCATCTCTTTGTCGAGAGTGTCGTAGGCCTTGTCGACGAGGTCCTTGGCGTCCTTGCAGGCCTTCTCGAACCCCTTGTAGACGTTGTCCCACATGTCGGGGTTGAACTGGTTCATGATCCACTGCTTGGCGAGGTCCTTGCCGTGGCTCTGGATCTCGTCGTCGTCGCAGCAGCCCTGGTCGTTGAGGGTGTTGACCAGGTTGGTGCCGAAGTTGTAGTCCATCCAGCCGGCGATCTGGGCCAGGTCGTTGACGCTGCCGTGCTCGCCGTTGGCGACCGCGACGACCTTCTGCGCCATCGTGTAGTCGGCCTTGCCGACCTGGTCGCGGTACAGCGCGATGACCTGGTCGGCCTTCCCCTTGCACAGGTCGAACAGCGTCTTCGTGGTGGCCAGCGTCGCTTCGCTGGCGTGGTTGAGGTCGTCGCCGAGCTTCGCGGCCTTCTTCTGAATGCTCTCGTTGTACTTGTCCGACGCCGCGTCGGCTCCGGCTCCGGTCCAGGTCCCGAACAGGGTGCCCAGTTCGGTGCCGGTTTCGGTCAGCGTCGACTTCACGGTTTCCGAGCCGTGCTTGAAGTGCATGGCGTCGTTGACGAAACCCTCGAAGCTGATCCCGCGCTGTTCGTCGAACGGACCGCGGATGTCCTTGTCGAGGTCGAGCTTGCGCGTGTTCCCCTTGCAGTCGTCGGGGATCTTCTCGAGCAGCCCGCCGAAGGTCTCGAACACCCGCAGCGCGGCCGCGGCGGGGTCGAAGAGTTCGTCGGACGTCTTCGTGCCGGTGGCCGCGGCGTCCTTGCCCTCGCCGGGGGCAGGCGGCTTCTTCTTGCCGAGCTCGTCCTTGCCCTGGTCGACTGCCTTTTTCTTCTCGTCCTGGTTGTAGCTGGCCTGCTGGCCCTTCTGCCGGGCCTCTTCGTAGACCTGCTCGAGCGGCGGAGCGCCGCCCGGCGCCGCGAACGGATTCTTCGGGATGGGGATGAACGTCCGCCCGTACGACTGGATGTACTTCGCGACGTCCTTGCCCTCGTCGCCCTGGGGATTCGGGTGCTCGTGCACCCACGCCCGGAGCAGGCCGTCCTTCAGCTCCGGCGGCACCGCCGAGTTGTCGAGCAGTTTCTTGACGTCCGGCCAGGTCTTCGGCTGCTGCTTGTCGTCCGCCATCAGAGGATCCCGTCGACGCCGTTGCCGGTCTTGTTGATGTTGCCGACCTGGTTGTCCTCGTTCTTGCCGTACGCGGAACCGGCGGTGCTGATGTTCGTGCCGAACGATCCGAGCGCGGTGCTGTAGCCGGAGAGCGCCGCCCACAGCTGCTTGGTCCCCTCGAGGTACTTGTCGGCGTGCGCCTGGTGCACCCGGCCGAACTTCTCCTTGGTCAGCTCGGAGTGTTCGAGGTCCGGATTGTCGTCAAGCAGCTTTTCCGCCAGGTCGCCGATGTTCTTCGACGCCGTCGACAACGCTTGGGTTGTCGCGGTGTACCCGCCCCCACCGCTCATTTCAGTGCTTCTCCTCAGCTCGGCTTGTTGCCAGGGCCTCCGCGAGCACGTCCGCCACGGATTCCACGTCGGTGAACCGATCGAGCTCGTCCAGATCGATCGATACGTCGTAGTAGATCTCCAGCGCCGCGAGAAGCCGGATCCGGCCCTTCGAGTCGATGCCGAGCTCCTCCAGCGGAGCGTCGGGCACGACGAGGGCCGGGTCGAGCCGGAAGGTGTCGCTGACGACCTTCGTGACCTCGGCGCAGTGATCACCCACGCACGCCACCGTAACGCGCTTTGGCGGCGGACCGGGCGACCTTCCCGCTGGAAGTGCGCGGAAGTCCGCCAGAAGGGACCAGGTGTACCGCACGGAGAGTGAGATCGTGCTCTCTCGAGACCGCTCGCAGCACCGCCCGGGTCACGTCTTTGACCTCGGCTTCCGCTCCGCGAACCCATTCCGCTACCACCATCGCGCCCTCGCCCTGCTCGTCGGCGACGCCGAACGCGGCGACCCGGTCGCGGCGGATCGCCGGATGCGCCTCGCCGGCCGCCGCTTCGAGGTCCTGCGGGTGGAAGTTGCGGCCGTCGACGACGATCAAGTCCTTGAGCCTGCCGGTGACGTAGAGGTCGCCGCGGTGGACGACGCCGAGGTCGCCGGTACGCAGCCAGCCGTCGAGCCCATCGAGGACGCCGCCGAACGAGTCCGCGTCGCCGCGTCCCCAGTAGCCGGACGCGACGTTCGGGCCGTGCACCCAGATCTCGCCGACCTCGTCCTCGGGTTGCTCGTGTCCGTCGTGGACGATCCGGACGAGCTGCCCGACCGGCCGTCCCACCGACATCACCGGCTGGCCGTCCGGCGTTTCGACGGCTCGGCCCTGCGCCAGGGCTTCCCGGTCGAGCACCGCGCCGCGCGGCCCGTCGTCTCCCGCGCTCGCGACGTACACCGTGGCCTCGGCCAGCCCGTACGACGGCCGATGCGCCTCCGGGCGGAACCCGCGCGGGCCGAAGACCTCGAGGAAACGCTCGACCGTGCGCGGCCGGACGGGCTCGGCGCCGTTGAGCGCGACCCGGACGTCCGAGAGATCTAGGCCGTCCTCCGCGCCGACGTCAGCCGCGAGGTCGTAGGCGAAATTCGGAGCCGCGGTGAAGACGGCCGGGTAGTCCGAGAGCTGGCGCAGCCACCGCTGCGGCCGGTGCACGAACTCCGCCGGGGACATGAACACCGACCGGCCGCCGACGTACACGGGCAGGCACAGCAGCTGAATCAGGCCCATGTCGTGGAAGAACGGGATCCAGCCGGCGCAGGTCGTCTGCTCGTCGGAGGCGTAGGCCTGGCTGGCCTGCCAGCACGCCGCGACGATCGCCCGGTGCGGGATCACCGCGCCTGCCGGTTCGCGCGTCGACCCCGACGTGTACTGCAGGTAGGCCGGGCTTTCCGGGTCGAGAAGGACCGGATCGACGCCCGGTCCGGACAGTTCGTCCACCACCACGAGGTCGCCGGGATCGCTGAACTCGCGCACCTTCGCCGCGACGGCCGAGGACGTCGCCCACACTCGCGCGCCGGAATCGGCGAGGACGCCGGCGAGCCGGTCGGCCTGCGCGCGATTGCCCGGCAACATCAGCGGAACAGCGACCATCCCGGCGGCCATGGCGCCGAAAAACGCCAGCGGGTAAGCGAGTTCCTGTCCGGCGAGGATCGCGACGCGCTCGCCCGGTTCCGCGACCCGGCGCAATTCCCCGGCCACGATCCGGACTTTCGCGGCGAACTCCGCCCACGTCAGCGTGTACTCGACACCGCGGGTGTGCTCTTGCTGGGTGAACAACGGCCGTTCGTCGTCCTCGCGGGCGAACAGCCGGTCCACGATCGAGACGCGCATGACCTCGTCAGGCACGCTCGCAGACGTCCGGGACACGCAGCGAAACCTACTCGAACTCGGGAGCGGCCCGCGAGGCCGGTCGCGGAGAATTCACTCGCGCACCTGGGCGGCCCGGGATTCCAGATAGCGCTTCTCCGCGATACTCGCCGTCGCCTTGGCCGCCAGCCGGTAGTTCTCGTACGCGCCAGGCAAATCCCCGGATTTCTCCAGCAAATGCGCCCGCACCGACAGCAACCGGTGATGCCGCGCCATCCGTTCTTCACTGTCTAATGTGGACAAAAGCGCGAGCCCGGCCCGCGGCCCCTCGGTTTCGGCGAGCGCGATCGCGCGGTTCAACGTGACGACCGGATTGGGCGCGATCCGTTCCAGGATCAGGTAAAGCGCGTGCACCTGCCGCCAGTTGGTCTCCTCCGCCGTCTCCGCGTCGGCGTGCGTCGCGGCGATGGCTGCCTGCAGCTGATACGGGCCGAGCTCCGAACCGGCCAGCGACGCTTTCGCCAGCTCAGTGCCCTCGTCGAGCATGGCGCGGTCCCACGTCGAGCGGTCCTGGTCGGCCAGCGGGACCAGGTCCCCGGACGCCGTCGTGCGGGCCGCGCGGCGGGCGTGAGTCAGCAGCATCAACGCGAGCAGGCCGGTCACTTCGCTGTCGTCCGGCAGCCGCGCGTGCACCATCCTGGCCAGGCGAATCGCCTCGTACGCCAGGTCCGCGCGGTGCAGGTCGCTGCCGGACGACGCGGTGTAGCCCTCGTTGAAAATCAGGTAGAGCACCTGCAGCACGACGCTCAGCCGCTCCGGGCTTTCCGTGCCCGGGAACGAACTGCCCGCCGCCTTGATCCGCTGTTTGGCACGGCTGATCCGGGCAGCCATCGTGCCCTCCGGTACCAAAAACGCGCGCGCGATCTCGGCCGTGGTCAGTCCGCCGACCGCACGCAGGGTCAACGCGGTCTGCGACGCCGGGGTCAGCGTCGGATGGCAGCACAGGAACAGCAGGAGCAGCGTGTCGTCGGTGTCCGGCACCTCGGGCGCGGCCTCGACGGCGTTCGCCAGCTCTCGCTCGCGGCGCGCCTGGTCGCTGCGCAGCTGGTCGACATAGCGCCGGGACGCGACCGTCGACAGCCAGCCGCGCGGATTGTTCGGCACGCCTTCGACCGGCCACTGCTGCGAAGCGGCGAGGACGGCCTCTTGCACCGCGTCCTCGCACCCCTCGAACTGGCCGTACCGGCGCACCAACACGCCAAGAACCTGCGGCACGAGTTCGCGCAGCAGGTCCTCGACGGCGGGCGGGTTCACGCTTCCAATTGTCCTTCCGAGAACATCACCTGGCGCACCTCGACCCCGAGGCCTTCGATCGCGGCGTCCGGGATCTGCGCGGCCAGCTCGATCGCGCGCTCCTTGCTCTCGACGTCGATCATGTAGTAGCCGCCGAGGAACTCCTTGGACTCGAGAAACGGCCCGTCGGTGACCACCGGCTGCCCGTTGCGCACGGACACCACCGCGGCCTGCGACGGATCGGCCAGCGCCTGCGCGGCGATCAGCTCGCCGGACTTCTTCGTCGACTCCATGAACGCGGTGACGCCGTTGCCGAGGGCTTCCTTCTCCTCGTCGGTCAGCGCGTCGAGAACGGACTGGTTGATGTGCAGGCTGATCAGGAACTTCATCGTCTTGCTCCTCGTGGTTTCGGGGTCTTACGGGGAGTGGTCGGAGGCGCGGGCGGGTTCTGGACATGCACTTTATGTGACGCGCGTCACTGCTGTTCGGGCGCAGTATGAACAGCATGGAGACCGACGCCTGGGCCGCGCTGGCGAGTCCGTTCGTGGAAGGCGCGTACGCGACCGTCAAGGGCCGAATTCGCACGTACGTCCTGCATCAGCAGCTCTTGGCGCACCTGCCTGCGCCGCCGGCCACGGTGCTCGACGTCGGCGGCGGGGCCGGACATCAGTCGTTTCCGTTGGCGCGCCTGGGTTACGACGTCGTCCTGCTGGATTCGTCCGACGCGATGCTGGCGAAGGCGCAGGAGCGGCTAGCTGCGGAATCAGCTGAGGTTCGCGAGCGGGTCCGGCTGGTGCGCAGCCGCGGCGAGGACGCCGTCCGCGCGGTCGGCGGCCAGAAATTCGACGCGGTGCTGTGCCACGGCGTGCTGATGTACGTGGAAGATCCCGTGCCGATGATCGACGCGCTGTGCGCCTGCGCGGCGCCGGGCGGGATCGTCTCGGTGATGGCGCTCAACGCCGAGACGCTGGCCGTCCTCCCGGCGCTGGAAGGACGGTGGAACGACGCGCTGACGGCATTCGACGCTCGCGGCGAGCGGGGCGTCCTCGGCGTGGACACGCGCGCCGACACGGTCGCCGGACTGTCGCAGCTCCTCGTCGGACAGGGGGCTGAACCGCTTGCCTGGTACGGAGTTTGGCTGTTCGCCGACTGGAGGGACCTGGACCCCGAAGAGAGCCGGATCGCCGAAATCGCGGAGGTGGAACTGGAGGCGGCGCGACGAGATCCGTACCGGCGGATGAGCCGGGTGTTCCATCTCGTCGCGCGCGCCTGAACAGTCCTATTCGGACGCTTCCCAGAACTCGGCGAGGATTCGCGCGCCCTGGACCGGATCCCGCGTCATCCACCAGTGCCCGAGACTCTCCAGCACCGCGACCTTCGCCCCGGCCCGCCCGGCCGCACGGCGGCGCTGCTCGTCCGTCCCGACGAAGTGGTCCTCGGTCGCCAGGATGACGAGCCCCGGCCGCTCCGCCGCGCGTTCGAGATTGCGGCCGAACTCCGCGATCGCCGGCTGCGCCGCGGACCGGTAGAGCGGGAGCACCGCGCGCGCCATGTCGTCGTTCATCCCCTCGGCGACCTTGGCGGCCACCGACTCGTGCATTCCGCCGCCGACCAGGCGCTCTGCCCGCTTGTCCGCCGGCGCGCCGAACATCGCCGCGACGGCTTCCTCGCCGACGCCCGGTTTCTGCCACGCCTGCGCGAGGTCGTGCCAGACGTAGTCCGGGTCGAACGCGCCCGCCGTGTCGCTGGCCCAGCTGCGCACCAGCTCCGGGCGGGCCATGACGGCGTTGAGCACGTGCGCGCCGCCCCAGTCGTGGCCGACGAGGTCGACCGGTTCGGGGAACTTCTCCAGCTCGGCGATCAGCCAGTCGCGGTATTCGACGGCCGTCGCGCCGAAACCCTCGGGCCACGGCGCGCCGAACCCGGGCGGGGACAGGCACACGACCGGCCGGTCGCCCAGCTCGGCGAGCAGGCGCTCCCACACCGCGGCGGTTTCCGGGTTGCCGTGGACGAAAACTGCGGTCATCGGACTTCCTCCCTCTCGTCGCTCTCACTCTACGCATACTTGCTTGTCAGCTGGCAAGTATGTTGTAGAGTTTCTTCCGTGACCGCCCGCCGCACTCAACAGGAACGCCGCGACCAAGCGTCGGCCGCTTTGCTCGAAGCCGCCGCCGAGCTGGTCGTCGAGGAAGGCGTGCGCGCCGTGACCCTGGCGCGCGTCGGCGAGCGCGCCGGGTACAGCCGTGGCCTGGTCACGCATCACTTCGGCGGCAAACAGGCGCTGCTGGAACAACTCGCCCGCACCACGCAGACCGGCTTCGTCCCCGGCCTGGACACGCTGCCGCCCGGCCTGGACCGGCTGTTGCGGCTGATCGACGGCTACCTCGCCCAGCTCAGCGAGCCGGACGTGCTGAGCCGCGCCTTTCTGGTGCTGTGGGCGGAATCGATGACCGCGCCGGAACTGGCCCCGATCTTCCGCGAACGCGACCAAGCCTTCCGCCACGACCTGCGCCACGAGATCTCAGCAGGCATCTCCGAGGGCGCCATCCGCGCCGACGCGGACCCGGAGCAGCTCGCCGTCGCCATCGTCGGGCAACTCCGCGGCATCGCCCTGCAGTGCCTGCTCGACCCAGCCGCGGTGGAGCCGGCCGCACTGTGCCGCTGCGCTGCTGAGGTGTGGAAACGAGCGCTTTCCTAGAGCACTGATGTTTTCGACGGGACATCCCTTGCTCGCCAAGGATTCTGTCGGATTAGCCGACTTCGCGAGGGAACTCGCAGTCCGCTGCGCCGACCGGACGGCGACCTGGCGCGCCGAGAGCCAGGCCGTCGCGGTCCTGCCACTGGCCGACGACGAAACCCGCTGCTCCCGGACGTCCACCGGTCGGCGATCCGGCATTTATCGGCCTGAACTGCGCATTCTCGGATTAGCATAGAAATTGCGTCTAGAGCATTAATATCTAGTCGACTTCCGCATTTCGGAGAACGTCACACAGGCAGTGAGTGATCAGCTACTTTGTTAGCTGTCTGCATTTGATGACACCGAACATGGGGAGGGCTTCGCGTGTGGGAGGACGTCGAGTTCTCGGTCTTTCACCCTGCCGATGCCAGGCCCGCGGCGAACGGGTTTTCGCTGGACATCGACGTGGCCAAGCAGGTTCTCGAGGAGCTGCTCGGCTATCAGGACAGGTTGGGAGTCATGAAGCGCAAGGTTTCCACCCTGTGCAGCATGAAGCCGCCGTCGAAAGATCCTTCGACGATGGCAATGCACGTCGCCATGGTCGGCGACGGCAGCGGAAAACTGGGCGCGTTCTCCTATGGCGGCGGGCACATCGACTTGCAGCTGGATTACGTCACCGAGCTGATCGAGCGGATCAGGAAAGCGCTGGCCGCGATCGGCCAGAGCGACCAGGACCAGACGGCGGCCGTCCAGAAAACCAACCCCGGCACCGGCTCTCGAGGAAACTTCGGATGAACCTGCGCACGATCGTCGGAGTGCTCGCCCTCGCAGCCCTGGCCGCCGGTTGCTCAACGCCTACCGACGGCACCGCGACGAGTTCGGCGCCGTCGGCCCCGTCGCTGCCTTACGGAGGCGCGCCGAAGGTCGAAAACCCGCTCCCCGACACCGTGTTCGCCGACGGCCCGTGCCAAGCGCTCACCCCCGATCAGCTCACTTTCCAGCTCGGCTCGGCGGTGACCGGGAAACCGGACAACTCGGCGGCCCCGAGCTGCGACTGGATCAGCCCGGACACCCACGCCCGGATCGGCTTGTCGTTCTTCGGCAAGAACAACGACGGCCTCAGCAACGTCTACGCCAACGTCCGGCCGCAGATGAAACGCTTCGACGTGCTCCCGCCCATCCAGGGTTTCCCGGCCGTCGCGTACAGCACCCAGCCCGGGCCCATCACGAACTCGTGCGATGTCAACGTCGGTGTCACCGACCAGCTCTCCTTCATGGTCGAAGCCGCGCCCGGCGAGACCAAACTGAACAAGATCGACCCGTGCCCGCTCGCGGTCTCCGTCGCGGGAAACGTCATCACCACGCTGAAGCAGAAGGCCGGCCGGTGACATGAAATTCTGGGAGCCGATCAAGCAGTACCTGGACCAGCACCAGGAACTGACGGTGCCGATCGAGGACATCGTCAAGGAAGTGCACGCCTCGGACCCCAGCGGCTGGCATACCGGCGCGACCTCCGCGCACGAGGTGGCCAGCGAACTGGAGGCGATCAGCCAGGACATGTCCGGGACACTGACGAAGCTCGAGTCTTCCTGGACCGGCCAAGGCGCCGACCTGGTCGCCGAGCGACTGCGCCGCGTCCGTGCCTCGGCGATCGACGCGCACCAGGCGTTCGCGGCCAACGAAAACACCCACGCCACCGGCATCGCCATGCACGAGAACCTGCGGAATCAGCTGACGACGATCCCACCCGCGCCCACGGGAAGCCCGACGCCCGCGGCGGGTCTGATGAACGCGGACGTCATGTCCAAAATGCTGGAACATGACAGTGCGCAGCAGAAAAACCTTGATACGTATGAGAAGTTCACGGCGGAAAGCCAGGGGAACACACAACAACTGAAGGTCGATTACGGAAAGATCGGCACTTACGACGGCGGGGACGTGACCATCCAGCAACACCCCTCCGCCGAGGCCAAGCCCCAGCCCGGCCCGGTTGCCCCCGAGCAGCACTCGACAGGCGGCCCTGGCTCGACGTTCACTCCCTCCACCGGCTCTTCCCCGCACAGCTCCTCGGCCGCGAATACCAGGTCTGGCGGGGAAACCGACCACACCAGCACCTCCGGATACGCCCCGCCGCCACCTTCCGGTCCAACCGTGGACACCCCGTGGCGCGGCGAAACGAGGGGCCCGTCGACACCCGGCCCAGCGAACGAATTCGGCATCGCACCGATCAGCAACCCCGGGGGCGAACGCCTCGGCGGCATCTCAGAACGCCTAGGCGGCGGCTCCGGCCGCATCGGCAGTGGCTCCGGCCGCATTGGCAACGACCTCGGCAAACTCGGCGGCCCCGGACGCCCCGGCAGCGAAGGCGGTTCCGGCCGTCCCGGCGGCAATTCCGGTCGACCGGGCGGCGAACCAGGCCCCCGCTCCGGAGTCGGCGCGAGCGAAGGCGCAGCTTCCCGGCTCAGCGCGGAACGCGGTACCCCCGGCGGAAAAGGCCTGCCCGGCGCGGCAGCAGCCGGCGGTCAACGTGGCAAGAACGAAGAAGACGAAGAGCACGAACGCAAGTACGTTCTTGATGTAGACCTCTTCGCAGACGACGGGACCGCCGTCGACCCGGAAACCGGTATGCGTCCGACCCCGCCGACTCTCGGGGCTTAGCGAGACCCCAGGCCTGTTGCCCCGACGGATCTCGCCGGATCACCTCACGCCGGTCACCGGAGCGCGATACCGGCGGGCCCGCAACAGAAGCAGGTCGAGACCCGGTCCCGCCCCGCCGCCCGTCAGGCGGCGAGGCGGAACTCCCCCTCGAACGGAACTCCCCTCAAGCGCTTCCCCTTGGGAGCTGGCCTATCGAACGTCGCCCCTCTGCCAGCAGCCGTCAACCGGCCGCGTCTCAAGCACCACTCCCCTCAAGTGCTGCCCCACGAAAGCTGGCTAGCATCGCCCCGCCACCGGCATCCTTCACACAGCCGCGCCTCAAGCACCGCTCTCCCCAAGCGCTGCTCCGCGAGGACTGGCTAACCCATCAAACGTCGCCCCTCCGCCAACGCCCTTCACACAGCCCGCCTCAAGCGCTGCCCCTCGACGAACGACCAGCCCTTCAATGCCGCCCCCTCCGGCAGCATCCTCCACACGATCGGCCCTCAAGCACCGCTCCCCTCAAGCGCCGCCGCTCGAAAGCTGGCTGGCCATCGAACGCCCCCTCCACCAAACACCCTGCACACGGCCGCGCCCCTCAAGCACCGCTCCCCCGAGCGCTGCTCCGCGAGGACTGACTAGCCCACCGAACGTCGCCCCTCCGCTAACGCCCTTCAAACGCCCGTGCCTCAGGCACCGTCCCTCAACGGTGTCTCTCCGGTGCCGTCCCTCGAGCGGTCGTCCCTTCAGTGGCGCTGTCCCTCTCAGTCATCCGTCCCCTCAAACGGATGCGCCTCGAACGCCGCCCCTCACGACCGCCCCTCCGGCACTGCCCCTTCAGATAGCCGACCCCTCAGGACGCGTTCCCTCGAAGCATTCGCTCCCCGCAACGCTGGCTGTGAAGCGGTCACTGCGCTCAGGCACTGTCCGCCTAAGGACAGGCCTCCAGCATCGTCCTCGCAGGCACCCCGCTCCCCTTGAAACACACGCCGCCCGCGTAACACTGCCTTGAAGCAGCCATCGCGCTCGAGCACTGCCCAACCGGCAGTTCGGTTTCTTCAAGCGGCACGACCCCTCAGACGTGCCGCCTGCAAAAACCGCATCCCTCGAAATCTCAGACCGCGAAAGCCGCGGCCTTCCGCGCGATCACCGCGTTCTTCCGCGCCCGCACCGCCCGGTTGGCCCCGGGCAGCCACTGCACGACGAGCACTGCCAGCAGGCTCAGCACCGCGACCGCGTCGAAGGCGCTCAGCAGCGCCGGGTTCAGGTCGATCAGGTCGCGCAGGCCAAGGCCGATGCCGAAGACCGCGAAGACTGTCAGCACCACTCGCGCCCAGTTGTGCGCGGCGAGGACCATTACGGCCGACACCAGCGTTACCAGGCCGATGACCAGCCAGATCGCCGCGCGGCTGTTGAAGGACGTCATGGCGATTCCGGTCAGGTCATTGGCCGTCAGCAGGCCGCTCGAGGCCAGCTCTCGGCCTTCGTTCTGCAAATATTCCTGCACGGCGGGGCGAATCAAGCCCTCGCCCTGCACCAGCACCATCGCACCCCACAGCAGCCCGCTGAGCGCGCCGACCAATCCCAGCCCCCCGCCGATGGTCAGGGTGCGGGAACGTCGCGCGCCGGTGGAACTGTACGAACTCACTTCTGTCGAACTCCTTGGATCAGCAATCGAATCAAGCGTCACGGAGTTTCCCGCCGACTGCTTGCGCCGTCCACTGGTTCACCGATAAAATCTGCAGATTTTTTGAACTGGCCGCGAGATCAGAAGAGCCGGGTTAGGCTCTTCGTCGTCCGAGAAGCGAATGCAGAAGGCGAGCCCTGGCAGATGTCCGCACCCAGCCCGTTCCGGTCGCCGTCGTTCAACGTGCTCAGCAGGCTCCTGCGCTCCTCACCTGCCCTGCTCGACACGACGTTCGACCAGTTGCGCACGCTGATCACGGTCGCGGAAACCGGTACCGCCCTCGCCGCCGCCCGCGCGCTCGGCCGCGACCAGTCCAGTGTGCAAAAACAACTCGACACTCTCAACCGCAATTTCTCCGAATTGTGCGGGGAGCCATTGTTGCACCGCCAAGGACGTGGCCGCGACGTTCTTTTTACCGACACCGGACGCGCCGTCGCGCAACAGGCGCGCCGCACTCTTACCGAATGGCTGGACACCATTCACGAATGCCGCCGCGAACTCGGCGGAACGCTTACCGTCGGCGCGACTCGCTACACCCTCGGCAGCCTGGCCCACGCCGGCGATCTCGTGGCCGAGCAGTTCCGCGCGCGGGACATCGAACTGAACGTCGTGCACGTGCGCACCAAGGACCTGATCGACCGCCTGCTGGCCAAGGACGTGGACCTGGTCTGCGGCAGCGTCGTCACGACCAACGCGCTCGACACCGTCGACGTGCTCGAATGGCGGCGCAGCGGCCTCGGCATCCTGACCAATATGGACACTCCGAAGCCCGGGGAGTCCGTGCACACCAGCGAATTGCCGACACTGCCGCTCGTCGTCCCCAGCGGCGGCGTGATCAACGACTTTATGCGCGGCTGGTTCGGCTCCGACTACCGCAACCGGCTCGACATCGTAGCCGAGATCGACTCCGCCCAATACGGATTCGAACTGCTCCGTTCGGGTCTCATCCGCGGCTGCATGCTCGTCACCCAAGGGCTCGGCGAAGCCGCGGGCGAAAACCGCCTGCACGCCGCCTCCGGATTGCGCACAATCAGCCTCGTCGACGACATCGAGCCGAAACTCGAACTGCTCGTCGGCGTGTTCGCCCGGCGCGGCGAACGATCCTCCTACCCGGACAGCCACCCGCTCAACCTGCTGTGGAACGCACTGCACGAGGCGGGCGAAGCGTCCTGGCTCGAAGTCGACCGCTGACCCGACTCCCGGCCAAGACCGGCAGGCAGCCGAGATCGGCACCGGGCCACGCCCAGTCATGAACCGGCATCAGCCACGGGCCAAGCAAACCCGCAGCCGCGACCGGCACCCGGCCAGAAGCAACTCCGAACCCGGACGGCCAACCAGCTGGGATCGACACCGGACCACGGACAGCCGCGAGCCGCGAGTGGGAGCCGGGAGCCGGGAGCCGGGAGCCGCACAGAAACCGATCAGCACGGCCGAACCAGGCACAGCAACCAGCGAGGCTTAGCAACCAGCCAAGGCACGCAACCAGCGGTGCTCGGCAGCCAGCCAAGGCACGGCAACCAGCGCGGCTCAGCAACCAGCTGAGGATCGGCACCACACCGGAATCCACGCCGAACCTGGATCAAACGCCGAACCTGGCACAGCACCAAACCGGGAAGCGACCCCGAAACTCGATCAGCAGCAAACCGGGACCAACACCGCATCGGCCTCAACGGCGAGCCAAGGCCAGACCCGAGCGGCGGTCAGCCACAGCTCCAAGCAAAACCCCTCAGCCGAAATCGGCACCGAACCAAAATCACCCCTGACCCGGGACAGGCAGTCAGCCACGGAGTCGCACCGAATAGCGATCAGTACCGAACGAGGACCAGCGCCGAACCAGGCTCAACAACCGGCCAGATCCGCACCAAACCAGCCCCAGCCCCGCGCCACGATCAACCCCTGGCCAAGCGAAACCCCCCTCAGCCGACCTCCTCGATCTCCACCCGGTCCGGATAAAACGCGACGTGCCCCTTGATCGAAGCCACCGCGTCATACGGAGCCTCGTAAACCCACACCGCGTTCTCGCCGTCCGGCACCGCGGCCAGGCTGTAGTACGACGCATCCCCCTTGTACGGGCAGTGCGTCTTGTGTTCCGTAGGCGACAGCATCGCCAAGTCGACATCTTCCAGCGGGATGTACTGCACCGGCGGATAGCTCGCCTCCCGCAGCACCTGCGCGCGGGTGGTGTCGGCAATGGTCTTCTCGCCTGCCTTGACCACCACCCGCGCGGGGTTGGGCTCAACGGTGATCGGGTGGTCCGGCCCAGGGATCAGCTTGTCGGGCATCGTTCTCCTCCTCCGCGCAACGGAAGCGGTGCGCACTCCCAACACTAGGCCGGACCACCGACAAAATCAGACGTCGGCGAGGTCAGACGCCGGCGACCTGCGAGATCCAGCTGCGGTACCGCGTGATGTTGGTGTACGCGGTGCTGCTCTGCCGGTCACTGGTCGACGCGACGCCGACCTGTCGTCCGGACGCGAACATCGGGCCGCCCGAGTCGCCGCCGGCGGTGATGCCGTCGCCGTAGGTCGCGCACACCGCGACGCCGCCCTCGTAGTCGCTGCACGAAGGCGTCGTCACGCGCACGTTGGCCACCTTCAGGTACCGCGACTGGCAGTTGATCTCCGAACCGCACCGGCTCGTCGCGCCCCAGCCGTAGACCTGCACGGTCTGCCCGGCGCGGACGTCGGTCGACGTGCCGAGCGGCGAGTACGTCGCGTTCACCGAGCTGGACAGCCGCACGATGGCCAGGTCAGCGGCTCCGGGGTAGCGCGTGATCGCGGCGCCGGTGGCCGTCGTGCCGCCGCTGCTCTGGTCGAGGCTGCCGATGCGGAAGGTGTACGTACCACCGGAAGCGACGCAATGCTTCGCGGTGAGGATGTACTGCGGGGCGATGATCGTGGCCGTGCAGTTCTGCTGCCCGTTCACGAACAGCCGCGCCGCCCACGGGGCGTTGGAGGCGTAGCCGCCGCCGATGATCGCCGGGCCAGGGCTAGGGGCAGTCGCGCCGGCCTGACCGGCGAATCCGGCTAGGCCAAGCGCGGTAGCGAGCACGAGGAAACAGGTGCGCAAACGCATGGTCTCTCGTTTCTGCGGCGTCGTCGCCGCGGTTCCGGTGGGGACGGGGCTTCGATCATCAGCGCCGCGCCCAGGAACCAGAACCGGCGAAAGTAGCCGGGGACCACCTGTTCTTCTGCCGACACCGCCGCTACGGACAGTTCCGCGTACTGTTCAGACTCGCGTCCGGCGCAGCCAGTACAGCCCGATCACCGGAAGCACCAGCGGGATGAACAGATACCCCTGCCCGTACACCGACCACACCGTGGCGTCCGGGAACGCCTGCCGGTCGAAAATGCTCAGGGTCCCGACCGTCAGCACGCCCAGCAGCTCGATCGTGCACGCGGCCAGCGCGATCCGCCACCACGTACGGCCGCCGCGGGCGAGCGCGATCGTCGCCAGGATGTAGACCACCGCGGCGAAGGCCGACAGCACGTACGCCAGCGGCGCCTCGTGAAACTTCGTGCCGATCTGGACGCCCGCCCGCGACGTCGCGGCGAGCGCGAAGATGGCGTACACCGCGACCAGGATCCGGCCGGGACCGGTGGCCGTCTTACGCGCTTGCTCCACTCCACACCTCGTTCAGTCGCAGCACCATCACCGGAATGGCCAGGCAGGCGATGCCGAGCACGACCGTGCTCGACCGGCTCTGCTCGGCCAGTGCCCACGCCGCGCCGACCGGCAGCACGACGAGGCAGCCGATCAGGTAGGCGAGGTAGGTCGCGAGGCTGCCCGGGTGGTGCCCGCCGACGAGCAGCACGATCCCGATCACGAGCTGGACGACCAGCAGCACCTCGATCACGCCGAGCGCGACGAGCAGCGGGGTGTCCGGCAGCTTCTTGCGCGCCGCCTGGACGAAACTCCACAGCGCGACGAGCGCCGCGCATCCAGCGACCGCTATCGCGAACCCGACGATCACCCGTTCCTCCTTTTGCCCGCCGGGCTCAACGTACCCGCCCGGCTGACCGCCCCGGACGGGCGAGGGGCCGACGGCGTGGCCGGGGCCACGTTCACCGGAACGGGTTCCTGGCATTCCGTCAATTCCCGAATGCCACGGAAATCCCGCTCGACCGGGCGACGGGGAATCACGCTCGGTTCGCCAGTGCCGGTTTTATCCTCGCCCCGCCCGGGTCGGCCGAACGCTGAATTGGCGGATTGGCGCGGCGGCGAAGCTGTGCGGGAATGGTTTCCGTCGCCGGAGCACCGGAGAAGCGCATACGCGGAAGGGTCCACTTTTATGAACGTCCGGCACGAGGCATTCTGCCTCGCCGATCCGTGGTTCTTCGACCGCCGACGGGAAATATCCGCCGACGACCTGGCAGCGGCCCCGCCTAGTCCATTGTGGACAATAGAGGAGACCGAGCACTGGCGCTACCTCCGCCCGCCGGGAGCCGGATTGCCGGAACAGGGCTGGGCGGTCGAGATTTCCGCCGCTCCCGGCAATGCCGACCGAGTACTGGACCGTGTCCGCGAGTACTGCCGGACGCGCCGGCTGCACCATCGGCACCTGCGTTCCCGGTCGATTTTCCTTGATCGCAATGCCGAATATCCGACAACCGGCGGAACCGGCGCTCTCGCGACTATTTATCCGCCAGACAATAACACCCTCGACCGGATCCTCGACGACCTTTCCGAACTCCTCACCGGCGAACCGGGACCGGATATCGACGGCGCGCTTCGCTGCGGAGAATGCCCGATTCACGTGCATTACGCCGGATTCACGCCACTGTGGACCGAGTACGGCGGGGCCCGCGTGCCCGCGCTGCGCAGGCCGAGCAGCGCGCTCGAACCGGAGCATCAGGGCCCGGGCTTCTCCGTGCCCGGCTGGGTCCGGATTCCCGACTGCGTCGCGGAGTACACCGACGCGCCGGAGCCGCCGCACCCCGTCGTCGAAGTACTCCGCCAAGCCCACGGAACCGCCGTCTACCTGGCCGAACGCGGCGGCGAGCAGGTGCTCGTCGAGGAGGCCTGGCCCTACACCGGGCTGGACGGCAACGGCGTCGACGCGGTCGCCCGGCTGGAGCGCAAGTACGACCTCTTCCAGCGGCTCGCCGGAATCCCCGGCATCCCGAAGGCCCACGCGTACCTCACCGGACAGCGCCACTACCTGGTGCGGGAGTACCGGCCCGGCGTTTCGCTCGACGCCTGGCTCACCCGGCACTACCCGCTCACCCGCCGCGACTGCCCGGAAAGCGACCTGGCCGCCTACCGCAAACAGGCGCTGGCCGTGCTGGCGCAAGTGGACCGCATCGTCGCCGAAGCCGGCGAACGCGGCGTCGTCCTCGAAAACCCGCACAACATCCTGGTCGACAGCACCGGCACGGTGTCGCTGACCGGCTTCGACCGCGACGAAACGCCTCTGCGGCTGCGCCTGTTCCTGCCGCTGGCCCCGCTCTATCACCTGGTGCCGGAACGCCTCCGCTGGGCAGCCGAGCTCACCGAGCGCCGATTCTCGCTGCCCGCCGGATACGCCGACAGCATCGCGCCGCACACCGAGCCCGCGCACACCGAACTCGACGAACCGCGTCCGGATTGGACCTTGGTGCGCAAGCAGATCTCCGAAGCCCTGCTCGCGTGCGCGACCCCGAACCGCCTGGATCGCCTGTTCCCCGGCGACATCGAGCAGTTCCGCGTCGGCGGCGCCACCTTCGGCACCGGCGCGGCGGGCGTCCTGCACTCGCTGCACGTCGCGGGCGTCGGCCGCTTCCCCGAACACGAGCAGTGGGTCCTCGACGCGGTCGAAGGAGAACAGCCCAGCCGCGCGGGTTTCTACGACGGCAGCCACGGAATCGCTTACGTGCTGGAGGAATTCGGCTACCGGAAGGCCGCGGGCACTCTGCTCGCCGCCTCGCGCGCGCTGGTGGACCAGACCGTCGGCCACGACCTGGCGAGCGGGCTGGCCGGCATCGGCCTGACCCGGCTGCACTTCGCCGCGACCCGCGGGGACAACGAATTCGGCAGGCAGGCGTTGAACATCGGCATCCGGCTCGCCGAAGCGCTGGACACCGCGGAACCGCCGGGCGCGACAGCACAGGCCGGGTTGCTGTACGGCTGGTCCGGCCCGGCGCTGCTGTTCCTCCGGCTCTACGAGCGCACTGGCGAACCCGCTTGGCTCTCGTTCGCCGATCAGGCGCTCGAACGCGATCTGGAGGAATGCGTCCCCGCGCTCGACGGCTCGCTGCCGGTCCGCGACGGCAACCGGGGCTCACGACGCGGAGCGGGAATCGGCAGCGCAGGCATCCTGATCGTCACCGAGCAGCTGGCGCGGTACCGCCTCGACGCGAAGGCCGCGCGCAGCCTGCCCGCGCTGCGCGTCGCGTGCCGCGGGGAATTCGCGCTGCATCCCGGCCTCCTGAACGGCCGCTGCGGCCTCGCCGCCGGGCTGGCGTTCAGCAGCACCCCGGACCGGCGCACCCAGGACGCGATCGACCGCCACCTGACGCGGCTTTCGTGGTACGCGGTCCCGTTCCGCGGCGGCCTTGCCTTCCCCGGCACTCACCTGCTACGACTGTCCGCCGACGTCGCCACCGGCGGCGCCGGAGTCCTGCGCACCCTCTCCGCGCTTCAGGACGGCACCGAACTGCTCCCGTTCCTCGGGCCGACTCCGCGAATCCCGCATTAGTCCACAGTGGACCGTGGTTGTCGACAAGTCACTTAGTCGGCAGTTCCACCACGCGGAACCCTGACTGAGTGTCCGGACACTTTTTGAATCACTCATTCAGCCCAGCCCGTTGGTCCGATATCCGCAGCCGGGGCCAGGGCCTCGGAAAACGCCGGGGGAACTCGGCACTACCGTCGGTAACCGCTGTCAAGACGGCGTTCGGCTGCTCGTTCAGCGGAACCACGGGGCCCCCGTTCGTGATAGAAACCGGGGCTGTTCCGTTCGGTGGGCCTACGAAGGGTGTATCCGAGATTTCCGTGACGAGGACCACTCGCACCCACTGGCGTGTCCGCTTCCCCGGCCGTGTCCGCACTCTCGCCGAGGGTGACCCAGGAGTTCGTGAATCATCGTGGAGACCAAGGACGATCCCGGCAAGGCGTACGACAAGTCGATCCGGAAGAGGCTGACCCGGACGGTCCTGATCCCGAGCATCACCCTGCTCGTGCTGTGGGCGGTGCTGGCGACGGCCTTCTTCATCAACGGCTTGTACGTGCGGCTCGTCGCGGGCTCGGTGCGTGACGTTTCGATCCCCGCGCTCACCGCGCTGTCGTCGCTGCAGCAAGAACGTCAGCTCGCCCTGCAATACCTCGACAGCCCCAGTTCCGGTCCGCAGCAGCTGCAGCAACAGGAGCAGGACAGCGACGGCAAGCTGAAGGGCCTGCAGGAAGCCTTCGCCGCCACCATTTCCAGCGCGCCCGACGAGATCGCCAGCAAGGTCACCGCGCTGAAGGCGCAGCTCGACCAGCTGCCGGTGCTGCGCTCGCAGGTCAACTTCCGCAGCATCAACCGCGCACAGGTCAACGCCTACTACAACGGCGTCCTCGACTCCGCGGCGACGCTGTTCGACACGCAGGCGCGCATCGTCCCCGACGCGACCGCGGTGCAGGGCGCGATCTCGGCGACCTCGCTCTTCCGGGCGGGCGACCTGATGTCGCGCGAGACGTCGCTGGTTTCGGCGGCGTTCTCCGGCAGCAACTTCGCACCGGACGACTTCGTCCAGTTCTCCCAGCTGGTCGGCTACTACCGCACCCAGCTGGCGCAGATCTCGCCGTTCCTCGAACCGGCGGTACGCCAGCATTACCAGCAGCTTTCGGCGAGCGACGCGTGGAAACGGCTCAACGCGGCTGAGGACTCGCTGATCAAGCACGGCCCGTGGACCAGCAGCGACCAGAGCACCGTTCCGGTGTCGGCGGGCGATTGGCACGCGCTGACCGCGCAGGTCGCGCAAGGTCTGAACCAGCTCACCATCGAACAGGCGGACCAGGTTTCCGCCGCCGCGATCGACTCCGGAAACGCGCAGCTGCGCAACGCCATCATCGGCAGCATCGTGGCTCTGCTCGCTTCGCTGGCCGCGATCATCGTCGCGGTGCGGGTGTCGCGTTCGCTCGTCGACCGGACCCTGATGACGCGCCTCGAACGACTGCGCAACGACTCGCTCGACCTGGCGCGCAACCGGCTGCCGAACATCGTCGGCAGGCTCAAGAGCGGCGACCCGGTGGACATCGAGGCGGAGCTGCCGAAGCTGGACCACGGTCGCGACGAGATCGGCCAGGTGGCCGAAGCGTTCAACACCGCGCAGCTCACCGCGGTCAACGCGGCGGCGAGCGAGGCGAAGGCGCGAAGCGGTGTGCACAACGTGTTCCTCGGCATCGCGCACCGCAACCAGGTCCTGGTGCACCGGCAGCTGCAGATCCTGGACGAAATGGAAAGCCGCGAAGAGAACTCGACTCAGCTGGCGTCGCTGTTCCAGCTCGACCACCTCGCCGCCCGCGCCCGGCGGACCACGGAGAACCTGATCATCCTCGGCGGCAAGCAGCCCGGACGGCGCTGGCGCAAACCGGTTTCGCTGATGGAGGTGCTGCGCGCGGCCGTCTCGGAAACCGAGCAGTACTCCCGGGTGCAGGTCGAGCAGGTGCCGGACGTCGCCATCGTCGGCACCGCGGTCGCGGACACCATTCACCTCGTGGCCGAGCTGGTCGACAACGCGACGTCGTTCTCCCCGCCCGGTTCGCAGGTCGAGGTGACCAGCCGGATGGTCGCGCGCGGCGTCGTCGTCGACGTGTCCGACCAGGGGCTGGGCATGAAGGAAGGCGTGCGCGAGTGGGCGAACGCGATGATGGCTGACGCGCCCGAATTCGACGCGATGGCCCTGCGCGCGGACTCCAGCCTCGGCCTGTTCGTGGTCGCGCGGCTGGCTTCCCGGCTCGGCATCACGGTCACCTTCGACCCGTCGCGCTACGGCGGCACCCGGGCGACCGTGCTGATCCCGTCGAACCACCTGGCCGACGCGAACGCGCCCGAACCCGCCGACGAGGCCCCGGCGCTCGCTCAGGTCGGCGCGCCCGCGCAGGAAAGCGCTCACCGGCCGGCCCCGGAGACGCCTCAGCCGACACCGGCCCCGCGTCCGTACCCGGCCCGACCGCTGCCCACGCCGGCCCCGCGCACTCCGGAGCCGTATCCCCCGTCCGCGGGCCAGATCCCGGACGTCCCGGCCGCGCCGCGCGCGTCCGCCGAACCGGACCTCAGCGGGCTGCAGGGCGACGACCGGCCCCGGCTCCCGCGCCGGCAGCCGCAGCAGAACCTCGTCGCCCAGCTGCACGACGACCCGGACGCCGCCGCCGAAGCGGACGTCACCAACGCGGGCGAGACCACCGCGCGGACGCTCATGGCGTTCCACAAGGGCACCCGCCGGGCGCGAGGCGGGCAAAATGACTCATAACGACCGAACACCTCACGACACCGAAAGTCAGGGTCTGTCCGCATGAACGAGTACGGGAACTCCACCCCTGATCTCAATTGGCTGCTCGACGACGTCGTCAACCGCGTCGTCGGCGCGCAGAACGCCATCGTGCTGTCCGCCGACGGCCTGCTGCTCGGCAAGTCGTCCGGGATGAGCAAGGACGACTCGGACCAGCTCTCGGCCATCGCGTCGAGCCTGCAGAGCCTCGCCAAAGGGGTGAGCAGGCAGTTCCACCGCGGTCCGGTGCTGCAGAACATGATCGAGATGGAGCGCGGGTACCTCTTCGTCTCGGCCGCCGGGCAGGGCGCGTGCCTCGCCGTGCTCGCCGGCGCGGACATCGACGTCGAAATGATCGCCTACGAGATGAACCGGCTCGTCAAGCGTGTCGGCGACTACCTGGCCTCGGCGCCGCGCGAGGCCGCGAACCTGCTGCGGGAGGCAACGTGACCGAGGACGGCTGGTACGACGAGGCCGCCGGACCGCTGGTCCGGCCGTACACGATCACCAGCGGACGGACCCCGTCCGAACATCAGCTCGACCTCTCCACCCAGGTGATGACCCTGCAGCAGGGATCGGACCCGGTCGGGCTCGGCCCGGAGCACCTGGCGATCACGCAGCTGTGCCGCAGACCCTTGTCGGTGGCCGAGATCGCGGTGTACGTGAAGCTGCCGCTCGGCGTCGTGCGCGTGCTGTGCGGGGACCTGATCGACCGCGGCCTCGTCATCACCCGCGCCCCGTCCCGTCAGCCGGCCCAGGCGCCGGACCACGAAACTCTCCAGGCGGTTCTCGATGGCCTCATCAAGCTCTGAAGACGCCGCGGCGTCGGTGCCGACCCCGGTCAAGATCATCGTCGCGGGCGGCTTCGGCGCCGGGAAGACCACCATGGTCGCCTCGGTCAGCGAAATCCCGCCGCTGTCCACCGAGGAGGTGCTGACCGAGGCGAGCACCGGGGTCGACGACCTGTCCGGGGTGGAGCAGAAGAAGACCACCACGGTCGCGCTCGACTTCGGCCGGATCACCATCTCGCCGCGGCACGTGCTCTACCTGTTCGGCACCCCGGGCCAGGAACGGTTCTGGTTCATGTGGGACGACCTGGCGCGCGGCGCGATCGGCACCGTCGTGCTGGTCGACACGCGCCGGCTCGAGACCAGCTTCGCGGCGGTCGATTTCTTCGAGCGGCGGAAGATCCCGTTCGTCGTGGCGGTGAACTGCTTCGACAACGCGCCGCGCTACACCCCCGACGAGATCCGCGAGGCGCTCGTGGTGCCCGACGGCGTGCCGATCGTGATGTGCGACGCGCGGCAGCGGGATTCGAGCAAGATCGCGCTGATCCGGCTGGTGAAGCACGCGATGACGGTGGTTCCGCAGCCCGCCTGAGCCGGGTTTCCAGACCAGCGAGGGGGTTCCCGGCGCGGGGAGCCCCCTCGTTCGCTTTCCGCTGTCCTCAGTGGACTTTCAGTGGACCGGGGCCATCCGGAGATTGAAGTGCCGCAGGATCTTCGGCGCTTCGACGATCCGGTAGCCCGGCACCTGATCCGGGTTTTTCGCGATGTCGCCGAGGATCTCGGCCACGTAGTCGTAGTGGCCCTGGGTGTACACCCGCCGCGGCAGCGCCATCCGGACGAGCTCGAACGGGGCCGGAGTGATCAGCTCGTTCTGCTCGTCGAGCGTGCCGAGGTAGAGCGAACCCAGCTCCACGCAACGGATTCCGCCGGCCAGGTACAGCTCGCAGGCCAGCGAGTGCCCCGGGAACCGGGACGCGGACAGATGCGGCAGCAGGCGGCCGGCGTTGAGGTAAAGCGCGTGGATGCCCGGCGGCTGCACGATGTCCACACCGGCCTCGTTGGCCTGCCTCGCGAGCCGGGCCGCTTCGCCCGCGCGCGCGGCGAGGTAGTGCGGGTCGACGACTTCCTGGAGGCCTTTGGCGACGCGGTCGAGGTCATGCGCCGCGAGGCCGCCGTAGGTGCGGAAGCCTTCGGTGGCGATGAGGTTGGTTTCGCAGCGCTGCGCCAGCTCCGGGTCGGTCAGGCCGATGAACGCGCCCATCGGCGAGATGCCGTCCTTCTTCAGGCTCGCGACACAGCCGTCGACCAGGCTGAACGCCTCGCGCGCGACCTCGCGCGGCGTCTTGTCCGCGTAGCCCGCCTCGCGCTGGATGACCAGCCACGCGTTCTCCGCGAACCGCGCGGCGTCAAGGAAAACCGGCACGCCGTGCGCCCGCGCGAGCTTCGCCGCCGCGGCCAGGTTGGCCATCGAGACCGGCTGTCCGCCGCCGCCGTTGTTGGTGATGGTGAGCAGCACCTGGCCGACGCGGGCGCCGTCCGGGCCGCTGAGCAGGCGTTCCAGGGCGTCGAGGTCGATGTTGCCCTTGAACGGTTCGAGGCTGTCGAGATCGCCGAACTCCGCGCAGGGCAAGTCGATCGCCTCGGCGCCGAGCAGCTCGACGTTCGCGCGGGTGGTGTCGAAGTGCGTGTTGCTGACCGAGATCCGGCCGCTCTCCAGGACGCTGGAGAACAGCACGCGCTCGGCCGCACGGCCCTGGTGCACCGGCAGGAGGTGCGGGTATCCGGTGAGGTCGCTCAGCGCGTCGCGGAAGCGGTAGAACGAATCCGACCCGGCGTACGAGCGGTCCGCGGCAGCCGCGGCGGCCTCCTGCGCGGTCGAGACCGCGCCGGTGCCGGAGTCGGTGAGCAGGTCGATGCTGACCTTGTTCGCGGGCAGGTTGAAGGCGTTGTAGCCCGCCGCGGCGAGCGCCTGCTCCCGTTCGGCACGCGTGGTGACCGGGATTTCGGCGACGACTTGGGCGCGGTACGGCGGGAAGGTCCGCATCAGAGTATTTCCTCCAGTTGTGGGTGACAGCCGAAAACTGCCGCGTCAGGTAATCCGGCCGAGCACCGGGCGCTTTCTCGGCGGCGCTACCGCATAGGCTTCGGAGGACAGGTAGACCGTGATTCCGGAACCGAACTCGCCCATTCGCAACGACACGTGCGCGATCAGTCCGACGCCGTCGCGCAGTGGCCGTTCCGAAACCGCTGCCAGCGCTTTGTCCAGTTGTGTCGGATCGAAGTCGTACTGCGCGAGAATGGCGTGAACCCGGGCGCGAGCGATCTCGTCGTCCGGTACGTAGCTGCGAATAGGCAGGTAAAGACTGTAGTTTCCCGGAGTGCCTCCCATACCCTCGACAAAGGAATAGCTGGAAACCAGCGGACGGCCTTCGAAGGGGCCTTTTCCGCCGCCGAGCACGGCGAGGAATTCCCGGATCAGCATCGGGTCCGCACCGGGCACCAGCTCCGCCGCGCGCACCGCGTCCTCGGCCTCGGCGGCGTCGTGCGAGACGTACACCTTGACCCGCGAGAGCGGGTCGTCGTCGAGGTCGAGCGCGAAGAAGGTGAAGTTGTCGCTCTCGCCGCGGCGCAGCGCGTGCTCGACGACCGGGTCGAACCCCTCGCCGAGGTTCAGCCGCCGGAATCCCTCGCTGACCAGGGAATCCGCCATGGTCGGGCCGCTGATCTGCGGGTTCAGGTACACCTTGATTTTCGGCGCGGAGCCGTTGCGGAAGATCAGCGAGTACCACAGCGTGAACGGCCCGCGGCGCTCGTCGTGCGGGAGGAAGAGGTCCGCCACCGCGTCGAGCCGGTCGGTGACCAGGCCGTACTCGCCGGCCACCTGAGCGAGGAACGCGCGCGGGTCCGGAGCCCCGACGCTCTCGCCGAGAACCCTTACCACACATTCGCCATTGGCGTCGAATGCGACCGAGAATTCAACGGGCGTGGTGTCGTCCGCCACATTGCATGGGAACTGCGCCGGAGCGTCTACGGTCAATTCACCGGACTCGCCGAGCAACAACCGGAGAAGATCCAGGTGACGGCGTTCTTCGGGATCGAATCCCACTGCCTGGCACAACCGGTCGAGTTGACCGCCGGCGTGGGTGTACATCGACAACTCGACCATCGGCACACTCGCTCCGACCATGGCGCTGTATTCACCGTTTCATTCGTGCGTTCGGCCCCGCGAAGCATCCGCTGTTCGGCGGAGCGGGCGTTCACGGACCGCCGAGAAGATTAATCCCCGGAATGCCGCTCACGATACCTCTGACGGAGCGACAACACCGTACGGAAACCGTGCCTGAGTGTGCTGATCAACACCGGAATTCACCTGAATTCCGCATCGACAAGACCGGATCCGCAAGCTACCCGGGCCCGCCATGTGGCCTAGCCCACTGCGATACGCGGCCGGTTTCCCGTGCACCCGATGCGGCGGCTCGGCGCCGAAAATTGTCGGTGGTGGATGAGACGCTCGTCTCATGACACAGATCCCGAAGCATCTGGCCAAAGTGGCCGAGAGCGACCGGCCGCCGATCCCCCGCGTCGCCGACGAACGCGAGACCCTGCTCGCTTACCTGGAGTGGCACCGCGAAACCCTCGCGCTGAAGTGCGCCGGGCTAAGCCAGGAAGCCGCGTCGGCGCGCGCGGTGCCACCGTCCACAATGTCGCTGCACGGCCTGGTCCGGCACCTGGCCGGCGTCGAACGATGGTGGTTCCGCATCCAGTTCGCCAGCGAGGACGTCCCGCTGCTGCACTACTCGGACGACGACCCAGACCAGGACTTCGACCGCCTGGACGGCGATTTCGGCGAGGCACTGGCGTTGTGGCACGCGGAGTGCGACCGGAGCCGGGAGATCGTGGCGGCGGCGTCTTCTTTGGACGCGCAGGGCGTCGGGAAGACCACCGGAGAGCCGTTCTCGCTGCGGTGGATGCTGCTGTCGATGATCACGGAGTACGCGCGCCACAACGGACACGCGGACCTGCTGAGGGAGGTGACGGACGGGGCGACGGGGCGGTGAGGTGAGTGGCGCTCGAGTCCTGTTAGGAGGTGATGCAGCGAGGCCACGGGGTGCTCTCTGGCGATCGGCAGCCGTCCGCCGCCGCGCTCGCGACGACGGGTTCTCTTGAACGCGTGCTGACAGGTTGCCGGGCGGCAGCGAACGGCAGCGTGTCGTGAACGGCCTGCCCACGCGTTGCCGCGCAGCAGCCGACGGCAGCGTCTCCTGACGCTCTGCCGATACTTCGCCGCGCAGCAGCGAACGGCAGCGTCTCCTGACGCCCTGCCGATACTTCGCCGCGCAGCAGCGAACGGCAGCGTCTCCTGACGCCCTGTCGACACCTTGCCGCGCAGCAGCCAACGGGAGCGTCTCCGCAGCTGGTCAGCCAAGCTCGTGCCCGATGAGGTCGACGCCACTCGTGCCGCCGGTGACGCTCCGCCTCAAGCCGGCCGGCGTGCGATGCTGGGCGGCATGATCGCCGATCCTGACTCCGGCCTGCTCTCACCGGTGCGCGCCGGAACCCCGGCCGAAGCGGTGACTGGTGACCGGGCGTTCGCGGACGCCCTGCTGGAAGCGGAGGCCGCCCTCGCGCGGGCGCAGGCGCGGCTTGGCACGGTGCCGTCCGAGGCGGCCGAGCGGATCAGTGCTGCCGCACGGCTGTTGGGCGAGGGCGAGCTCGACGTCGTCCAGCTGGCGCGCGACGCGCGTGCGACCGGAAACCCGGTGGTCAGCCTGGTGCGCACGCTGTCCGCCAAGGTGCCGGACGTCGCCGACTACGTGCATCGCGGTTCCACCAGCCAGGACATCGTCGACACGGCGATGATGCTCGTCGCGCGCAACGCCCTCCGGCTGATCAGCGCGGACCTGACGGCGATCGCGGACGCCCTCGCCGCGTTGGCGCGCGCCCATCGCGACACGGTCATGCCCGGGCGAACCCTCACCGCGCACGCTGTCCCGACGACTTTCGGGCTTAAAGCGGCGATCTGGCGCCAAGGCGTCCAGGAGGCCGCCCGCCGGATCGCTGAGTTGCGGCTGCCGGTGTCGCTCGGTGGCGCAGCGGGAACGTTGGCGGCGTACGTCCAGTACGGCGACGGCACCGACGACTACGCGGAACGGCTCGTCGCCGCCTTCGCCGAGGAAACCGGTTTGACCGCACCGATTCTGCCGTGGCACGCGGATCGCACGCCGGTGGCCGAGCTGGCTTCCGCGTTGGCTGGCGTGACGACGGCGTTGGGCAAGATCGCTGTCGACGTTCAGGTCCTGGCCCGCACCGAGATCGGCGAGGTGACCGAGGCGACCGGCGGCGGGTCGTCGGCGATGCCGCACAAGCAAAACCCGGTGCAGTCGGCGTTGATCCGGTCGGCGGCGCTGCAGGTTCCGGTGCTGGCGGCGGGAGTCACGCAGTCCGGGTTGGCCGAAGACGAACGCTCGGCTGGCGTCTGGCAGGCCGAGTGGCAGTTGCTGCGCGAATGCCTGCGCCTCACCGGCGGCGCCTCTCACACCGCCGTGGATTTGGTGCGGGGATTGGACATTCACGCAAACCGTATGCTGGATAATCTCGCGCTCACCAACGGATTGATCGTCTCGGAACGACTGTCGGCAGCGCTGGCCCCACTCATGGGCAAAGCGCGCGCGAAAGACTTGCTGGGCACGGCTTCCCGACGCGCGATCGAGGAAAACCGTCCACTGTCAGAGATCCTGGCTGACACACCTGAGATTACGGCTGTCGTCGACACCGAAACGTTGACTGGCCTCCTGGACCCGGCGCAGTACGTCGGCGCAGCGGGGCGAATGGTAGACCGGGCACTGGAAAACCCCGCGGAATAAGCACGAACGGGATCACCACCGGAGGAAATTCCGCCCCGGCAAGCGATCCCGCTGCGCGGTTATTCCATTGTGGACTAGTGGGCCAAGCCATGCCCGCCCGGTTCGGGACGGCGCGGCTGGGCGGCCGTGTCGACCTCGGCGGGTTCCTCGTCCTCGGGAAGCAGCACCCCGTGGCGTGCCGGGAGAACCGCGGTCAGCAGACCGAGAACCGCGATGCCGAGGTGCAGCCAGTTGTCCGCGTCGGCGAGGTTGAGCGGGTTGCCGAGGCCGGACACCGGGTTGACGGTGATCGTCCCGGCGAGCATCAGGCCCCAGACGAACAGCGCGCCGTAGCCGATGAAGAGCAGCCAGCCGAACGTCCGGGCGCGGCCGGAGCCCAAGGCCAGCAGCAGGCCGATCACGCCGGTCACCACGTGGACGACGTTGTTCAGCGGATTGGCGGAAAACCGCCACAAAGTGACACCGTGTCCAGTGAAATCGCCGAACCCGGACTTCACGAGCCCGATGATGCCGTAGGCGAGAAACAGGACCCCGAGCAGAATGGCCAGCACCTGAGCGGGCTGCACCCCTTCCACCCGGACGCGGGCTCGATGCGCACGAACCATGACTCCAGTCCTTCCGTACCGAAGGTGACGGTGGGCCAACCCTGAAGGGATCCCCCGCCCCAACCGGCCCGAAACCCGAATTCGGCCGCCCCAACCCGCCCACTGGGCAAAATCGGCGACACCGGGTGGGTTGCCGGGACTGATGGGACTGCTGAGCCGATCGGAGACCCGAGTGAGGTACCAGCCGGACCGGCTCACGGCCTCGGCGGCGAAGAAGCAGGAGAGAAGGAGCTGAAGAATTGGCGCGGCGGTTCCTCCAACCGCGGAAACCGGCGCGTCCGGCAGAACCGCGCGGTATTCCGACGTGCGGGGCGATCGGCAGGATTCGCACGGCGCTCAGAACCAGCCCCCAGCACAACCCCGCCGCACCCAGACCAGACAGCCACCAACACCACCGCCGCCTCAAACCAGCCCCGCACCGCACCGCCGCCGTACTCACCGCAGTGCGGCGACCGACAGGAGCCACACCGCCCTCAGACCAACCAAGCCGCCAGCGCTCCCACCGCACCCAGACCAATCCAGCGACCGACACCACCGCCGCACCCACACGCGGTCAGCCGCCAGCACCACACTCACACCAGCCCAGCCACCGACACCCCGGCGCATTCACACCAGCCCAGCCACCGACACCCCGGCGCATTCACACCAGCCCAGCCGCCAGCACCCCCGCCGCGCCCAGACCGGAACAGCCGCCGCCCTCAAATCAGCCCCGCCATCACCACCACCGCCGCCCTCAGACAAGCGCGGCGACCAGCAACGCGAAAGCACCGATGATCACCGCGACCCGCACGTAGTGGTAGCGGTCCCAGCGGTTCATCTGCTCTTTCCAGTCCGCGGGCCGGTTCTCCGGAGTCCACGTCTTGCCCTGGTTGTTGATCGGGACCAGCAGCAGAATCGACATCACGACACTCACGATCAGCAGCCCGGCCCCGATCACGACCAGCCCGGTGCCAGGGCGATCCCACGCCACGATCGCCCAGATCGCGCTCAGGACAAGCGACCCGATGTACCAGAACGGCATGATCGCGCCGAGCATCCGGCCGCCGTGGGCGCGGCCTAGTTGATTGCTGTCGTCGGGGAGCGCGTTGAAGATCGGGTTGATGACGAAGGCGACGGAGAACTCCACCCCCACCATCACGCCGACGATCACGACGGTGCAGACCTCGAGTGCGCTGAGCATGATGACCTTCCTAAGATCTAGCAGTGCTAGCCGATGAGGCGATGCTAGTACTACTGCCGCTCGGTTGTCTAGCAGTGCTAGACTTCGACCATGTCAGTACACGAACGCAAGCAGCGCGAACAAGCGGAACGCGAGCGCCTCATCGTGGCGACGGCCCGGGAGCTCGCCGAGCAGCAGGGCTGGGACGCCGTCACCACCCGCAGGCTCGCCGAGCGCATCGAGTACAGCCAGCCCGTCCTCTACAGCCACTTCCGCGGCAAGCGCGAGATCATCGGCGCGGTCGCGCTCGACGGGGCCGCCGAACTGGCCGCGGCGGCGCGGGCCGCTGCCAGCGCCGAAAGCGACCCGCGCGCCCGGGTCACCGCCCTCTCCCGCGCGTACCTCGACTTCGCCGAGCAGCACCCGGCGGTCTACGATGCCATCTTCCAGCTCGACGGCGGCCTCGCGTTCGCGCAGGAAGACACTCCGGAACCGCTGAAGGACGCGTTCGCCGCGCTGCTCGAAACTCTCGGCGAGGTCGCCGGCGAAGGCGTCGAACCGGGTCTGTTCACCGAATTGTTCTGGGCGTCCCTGCACGGAATCGCGACCCTGACCCGCGCGGGACGGTTGCCGAGGGAGTTCGCCAGGCAGCGGGTCGACCTGCTCGTGGAACGGCTCGCCGTGGTCTGAACCATCCCTGCTTGCCCGCAGCCCACCCGAGCGTCACGCGTACTGGCCGGTACCGAGACCCATCCCACAAACCCGGCCCATTCGGCGAACCCTGATCAAGCGATCGGGGAAGTCGGGGCATGCGCAGGGCGAACTCGTTCCTTTTGGCCGGCTTGTTTCTCGGTGCGGTCATCGCGTTTCTGGTCACCGAGGCCGGATCGTACCGGCAGGTGGTCACCGCTGCCGGGCCGGCGGATGGGTCCGGCGTCATCTCCGCGACAACCGAATCCAGCACACCCAGCCCCGGCCCGAAAGCGAGCACCGGCAGCGCCGCGCCGCAGCAGGGCCCCGACCTCAAGACCGAACTCACCGCGCTCGTCCCCCAAGGGCACGTCAGCGTGGTCGTCTACGACCGCGCCAGCGGCACGACCCCGGTTTCCCTCGACGCGCATCGGCACTACACCTCCGCGTCCCTCGTGAAGCTCATGATCGCCTTCGACGCGCTCGATCGCGGCACCAATCCGGGCACCGTGCAGGAAATGCTGTCCCGCAGCGACGACGACACCGCCAACCGGCTGTGGGTCGCGGGCGGCGCGACGAGCATCGTCCGGGAAGCGGTGAGCGAGATGGGCCTGGCCGAAACCAAGCCGCCGGAAAACCCCGGACGCTGGGGCGACACGGAAATCACCGCCGCCGACCTCACGCGCGTCTACCGCTACCTGATGGACCGCGCGCCGGCCCAGCAGCGCGAGACGATTCTGCGGGCGCTGCGCAACGCGACCGAGAACGGCACCGACGGATTCCGGCAGTACTTCGGCATCCCGGACGCGCTCGGCGACGCTCACTGGGCCGTCAAACAAGGCTGGTCCTGCTGCAATCCCGGGCGCATCCTGCACACCTCGGGCCTCGTCAAGGGCAACCGGTACCTCGTCACGGTCCTCACCGAGAATCCCCGCTCGGTCGGCTACGACACCGCGGAAGCTCAGGTCACCGAGGTGGTCAAGCACCTTCCCGGGATCCGCTGAGCGTCACTGCTCCACCGCGGTCAGCCCGCCCCGCGCGCCCGTGCTCGGCAGCGGCCACGGCTTCACGCCGCCGGTCACGTCGGCCCGCGGCCCCGGCGCCGACGGTCCCGGGATCCGCTGCCCGATCCACGTCAGCACGTCCGGCAGCTGCGCCTTGAACGTGTTCATGTTGTGCCCCGCGTCCGGAATCCGCCACGACGTGAACTGCACCGGCGCCTGCGCGGCCGCGCGCATCTGGTCGACCGCGCGGCTTTCGTTCTGTTCCTTCTCCCCGGAGATCGCGAGGAGTTCCAGCGGGGCCGGGTGCAGCCGGACGTTGATCTTGACGTTGTTCGCGTCCTCGATGTCCTTGCGGCCGCGGAAAAGATTCTCGGTCTCACCGTCCACTTGGGCCTTTTCGTACCCGCTCACGCTCGCCGCCTGCGCGTACCACTGCGGATGCCGCGTCACGAGGTTCAGCGCGCAATAGCCGCCGGACGACCAGCCCGCGATCGTCCACGCCCGCCGGTCCGGGTTGACGCCGAGGCGCTGGATCGCCCATTCCCGGACGTCCGCGGACAGGTAAGTGTCATTGGGACTTCCGTTGACCTCGTCGACGCATTCGGTGTCGTGGCCGATCTTCGGCGTTCCGGTCGGGTCCGGGATCAGCACGATCACCGGCGGCAGCAGATGCTTCGCGATCGCCGCGTCAAGCTGCTCGGGCAAGTGGTACCCGATCGGGGCGGTGGTGACCTCCGGGCCGGACGGGTAGTTCGGGATCCAGGTGATCGCCGGGAACCGCATCGACTTGTACGGATGCTGGAAGTATTGCGGCGGAAGGTAAACCGTCACGTCGCGGGTGAGGCCGGTGCGCCGTCCGGTCACCGTCACGTGCGCGATGGTCCCCTTGCCGACCCGCGCGTGCGCCACCCCGAGGTCCCGCGCGCGGCCGAGATCGACGCCGTTGTCGCCGCCCTCGACGTCGATGCCCTCGGCCGCGAACGCGCCGGTTCCTAGCAGCGAGCCGAGCGTCGGGAAGAATCCGCCGATCATATTGCCGGTCAAGCCAAGCGTGACGATTACGAGACACAGCGCGACAAGAACCGTGGCACTGCGGCCGATTTGCTTGCGCTTGCGCCATTTGTCCCAAAACCACGGGACCGAGATGACCGCGAGGAGCGCGAGCACGCCGATCACCGCGAGCATGACGGGCGAATCCAACCTGATTGCGCTCAGGTGCACGGGTACCTCCAGGACCGATCGCGCGCCCGGAAGGCGGGACCCGCTGCTTTAGATACGTTTGAGGGGCCATTCTCGTTGTGATCACGTGACGTCGATCACGCCTAGAATGGCCCCGGCAAACTCAGCGGAACCTCAGGATTGCCCGTTAGTCCCTGATTAGTTGCCGAATGCGCCACGCAACACGGTGATCGCCTGTGTGATCGCCGCTTCCGCCGCGTGCGTTTCACGAAGCGCGTTCACCATCACGAAGTCGTGGATCACGCCCTGGTACCGCACCGCCGTCACCGGCACGCCCGCCGTACGCAGCTTCGCGGCGTACGCCTCGCCTTCGTCGCGAAGAACGTCGGCCTCGCCGGTGATCACGAGCGCCGGCGGCAATCCGGCGAGCTGCTCCACAGTGGCGCGAAGCGGCGAAGCGGTGATCTCGGCGCGCTGCGCTTCATCGGTCGTGTACTGGTCCCAGAACCACTTCATGCCTTCGCGGCTGAGGAAGTAGCCCTCAGCGAACTTGGTGTACGACTCGGTGTCGAAGGAAGCGTCGGTGACCGGGTAGAACAGCACCTGCTGAAGGAACTTCACGTCCCCGCGCTCCTTCGCCATGAGCGTCAGCGCGGCGGTCATGTTTCCGCCGACCGAGTCGCCCGCGATCGCGATTCGCGTGGTGTCGAGCCCCTTCTCCGCGCCGTTCTGGACAACCCACTTCACGGCGGCGTAGTTCTCTTCGATCGCGACGGGGTAACGAACCTCCGGCGAACGGCTGTATTCCGGGAAAACAACGGCCGCGCCGGTTCCGGCGGCGAGTTCGCGGACCAGCCGCTCGTGGGTGTGGAAATCGCCGAAGACCCAGCCGGCGCCGTGGATGTAGACCAGCACCGGCAGCGGTCCGGTGACGCCCTGCGGCTTCACGATCCGGACCTCGACGTCACCGTTCGGTCCACCTGGGACGGTCAGCGTCTCGATGTCGGCGGGCGCGAGTTCGACGTCGCCGTCCTGCACGCCGTCAACAGCCTTGCGGCCTTCGGCGGGCGGGAGCTGGAAGAGGTACGGCGGCTGGTCGGTGGCCTCGGCGAACGCCAGGGCGGCCGGCTCGAGGGCGAGGTTCTGCGGGTTCGCGGTCATGACTTCCTCCGATAGCTGCGTCGTGCGGACCGCACAGAACATAACTCCACAACTTAGTTGTGCACAACTAGATGACACACAATGAGATCTAGAGCACTTGAGTTGCCCTTCCCGATCAGCCGAGAGAGGATGGAGAGCTGGGGAAGAAGAAACCCGAGGGAGGCCACCGATGACCAGCCCAGACACCGGAGAAACCGGTTCGCTGCTGCTTGACGACCAGCTGTGCTTCGGCCTGTACTCGGCTTCCCGGGCAGTCACCGCGCTCTACCGCGCGCTGCTCGAACCGCTCGACCTGACCTACCCGCAGTACCTGGTGATGCTCGCGCTCTGGCAGCAGGACGAGCAGCAGGTCAAGGAACTCGGCGCCGCACTGAGCCTCGACTCCGGCACCCTGTCGCCGCTGCTGAAGCGGCTGGAGAAGGCCGGGCTCATCAAGCGCGAACGCCAATCCGACGACGAGCGCTCGGTCCGCATCCGGCTGACCGAAGAGGGAACCGCGTTGCGCACCAAGGCGGAACGGATCCCGCCGCACGTCGGCGCGGCGATGAACCTGGACAAAGCCGAACTCGGCCGGATGCGCGCCGTGATGGACGAGCTGACGGCTTCGGTCAACGCCTACCGGGAGTCCTACCGGCCGAGCTGACCCCGGCGCCATGGTTAGCATGAGCGCCAGGGCGAGCGTGAGGACGGCGATGAGCACACAGGACGAAGCACTGCGCGCGGTGGAAGCCAGTCTGGACCGGCCGTCGGCGGCCCGCGTCTACGACTACTTCATCGGCGGCACCACCAACTACGCGATCGACCGGATCTTCGCCGAGAAGGTGCGCGAACGGCTGCCGCTGATGGGCGAGTATTGCCGCACCAGCAGGCAGTTCCTCGGCCGCGCGGTGCGCCAGAGCGTGCGCGAGGGCATCCGGCAGTTCGTCGACATCGGCTCCGGCCTTCCCACCGCGGGCAACGTGCACGAGGTGGCCGACGACGAACGCCCGGACCACGACACTTCCGTGCTGTACCTGGACAACGAGCCGGTGGCGCTCGCGCATTCGCAGGTGCTGCTCGCCGACACCGCGGACGAGGACCGGCACCAGGCGATGGCCGCCGACCTCCTGCAGCCCGCCGAATTGTGGGACCGGGTCGCCGATTCGCACGTGATCGACGTCCGGAAGCCGGTGGCGCTGATCGTCAACGCGGTGCTGCACTTCATCAAGGACGACCAGGACCCGGACGGCATCCTCGAGTTCTACCGCAAGCAGCTCGCGCCGGGCTCGTTGCTCATCCTTTCCCAGATGACCAACGAAAACCCGGTGGACGACAACGAACGCCAGGCGCTCGTCGACATCATCAAGTACTACGAGTCGACCACCAACCCGGGCATCCTGCGCACGAAGGCGGAGTTCGAACGGTTCTTCGGCGGCTGGCCGCTGCTCGAACCGGGCCTGGTGTACGCGCCGGCGTGGCATCCGGACGGCGACACGGTGTTCGCGAAGGCGCCGTCGGAGTCGCGCGTGATCGGCGGCGTGGCCCGCAAACCGCAGGCCTGACCGGGGTTTCCCACCCGGCCTCCACCCCCGGGTGGAGGCGCGGGACGGCCCGGCCCGGGCACAGTCGACGCTGTGCCGAACACTTTCGACAACATCCTGATCGGCCTGGTCGTCCTGACCTGGCTGATGTGGCGACAACTTCAAGTCCGCCGCGCCGACCGCCCGCCGGTGGTGCTGCTCGTCATCAGCGCGCTCGGAGCAGCCTCGCTCGGCGTCGCGATCGCCAAGACCACGCCGACCACCTCAGCGATCCTTGTGCTCATCGGCAGTTTCGTGGTCGCGGGCGGCTTCGGCATTGCCCGCGGATACACCATGCGGATCTGGCGAGCCGACGGAACCCTGTGGCGGCAAGGGAATTGGCGCACCGCCGCGCTGTGGCTCGTCTCCTTCGGAGTCCACTTAGGACTTGACTTCGCCATCGACGCGGCCAATGAAGCGAAAGGACTCGGCGGCGCGTCCATCCTGGGCTATCTCGCGATTTCCCTGGTCACTCAACGGCTCACGGTCCGCAGCCGCGCTCACGAAGCCCTGCGCAGGACTTCCAACGCCTCGTAAACCGCGTGCCGACCCAGCTCCACCGCAAGTCGCAGCACCGCCGGATCCCGTTCCAGCACAGCGACATCCGGCGCCCCGGCCGGCGGCCGGACGCTCGCCAGCCGCGGATCTTCCCGCAGCTGGCGTTCGTCTTCCAGATCCCGGTGGTACTGCGTGCGCCAAGCGTCGATGGTGCCTGGTGCGTGGCGGCGGAGAAACCTCGGCACGACCACGTCTTGCACGCGCGGCGGCCGCATCGGAGGTTCATCCTCGCGCCGAGTCCGCAGCACCAGCACGTCTGTCGCGCCCTGCGCCAACGCGGTGCGAAACGGCAGCGGTTCGGCGATCCCCGCGTCCACGAACCGACGCCCGCCCATCGCGATCGGCGGCCCGGCCAGCACCGGCATGCACGACGACGCCGCGAGCGCCGTTTTAATCCCGTCGACATCCTCGATGAACGGACGCAGATCGGTCGACTCGCCGGTGTCGGCGTCGGTGGCGAGCGGGTGGAAGCCGACCGGGCTCGCCAGAATCGCCGGGAAATCCATCGGTTCGAGCACCGAGTACACCTGGTGCACGAGATAGTCGAGATCGATCACCGAACGGCCGCGCAGGGTGTGCAGCGGGTTGATGATCCGCCGCATGACCGCCGGGTTCCACCAGGTCCGCACGCCGGTCCGCGAGCGTCCGCACACCAGCCACGCCGCGTTGAGCGCACCGGCGGAGGCGCCGTAGACGTCGTCGAAGGCCAGCGTGGCCCCGAGTTCGTCGAGCGCGAGCACCATTCCGCTCGAATACGTGCCGCGGCTGCTGCCGCCCTCCACAGCGAGCGCGAGCCTGCGGCCGTCCGTCCGCCGCCCCGGCACGCTGCCCTCGGCGATGCGCTCGGCGAGCAGTTCCAGAACCGGATTCACAGGCAGGAAGGTCAGTCGCGCTTCAGCACTGTGAGCAGGCCGCGCCACGCGTCCGGCGGCAAAGTGAAGCGGCCGCCGCCCGGGTCCTTGGAGTCGCGAACCGCCACGACCTCCGGAGTGATGGCCACCTCGACGCATTCGCCCTTGGCGTCTGAGTAGGAAGCCTTCCGCCACAGACCGGCGAACTCATCCGCCATCAAGTCCTCCGATGCTCGTCCCGCGCCTGCCTGACAAGCTTAGCGCTGGCATCGAAATCAAGGGCGACAGCTTGCAGCCGCGACCGTGCGGCTTCATAAGCTTCGACTTCTTCGGGAGCCTCCACGAACAGCCCGCCGGTGAGAGTGTCCAGGTAGGCGAACACCGCGCCGTCATTCAGCACGAGCACCATGAACGACGTGCTGATCGGTGGATACCCGGTCGCGCTTTGCGGAATGATCTGCACCGTAGTGCCAGGCTTCCCTGCCGCAGCGGCCAAATGGTCCAGTTGTTCGGCCATCACTGCCCGATCGCCCATCGGCCGCCACAGCACCGACTCGTCGATCACCGTCCAGAACGGCACCGAGTTGCGCTTCTGCCGGTCCATCCTGAGCTGAACCCGGCGTTCGATCTCCTCGTCCTCCGCATCGGGAAGCCCGGTTCGGATCACCGCTTCCGCGTAGGCCCGGGTCTGCAACCGACCGGGGATCAACGTCTGCTGGAAACCGAACAGGTGGCGCGCATCGTCCTCCAGTTCAAGGAAGTCGGTGAACCGCCCGATCCCCTTGTCCTGATAGGCGTCATGCCACCAGTCTCGTTTCTTTGCACTCCGCGCCAAGATGACCAGCGAGTTCGCCGTGTCCTCGTCCGCGCCAAGGGCGATCGCCAGTGCATAGGCGTCGTCGCCCGACAGCTGGACCGCGAACGTTTCGATCCGCGAGACCTTCGCCTCGGAAAAGCCCGCCGCCTTGCCCGCCTCGGCGAGAGTCAGCCCGGCTTGTTCCCTGAGCCGCTTCAGCGCGCCCACCAGTCGCCGACGCCGAAGAGATGGCTGCGCGGTCATCCGGTACCCCTTTCGAGCGATCTATCAACCTTGCAAGTATGCAAGTCTTGCACTTATGTGACGTGATGCACCACGGTAGTGCACGTCGCAACGGAGCACAGCGAAAGGCACACCATGGAAGCGCAGGTTCCGAGGGCTATTCCCCCGAACGAGATCGATCGGAGCGTTCCTGCCGAATTCGAGTACCGGTTCTGGTCCGGCGACAGTCGCGTCCACCAATACCGGGCAGCAGATCTGGCCGACCCGAGCCGGGACCAGTTCATCCCCCGGTGCGCGAGCGGCTATCCGCTGTTCCGGGCAGCCTTCCGCGCAGAGCTGTCCGAGCCACTGCCCACCGAACGCGCCCGGCTCCGCGGCTGCCCCGGTTGCGGCGTGGCGGGACGACACCGGAAGAAGCGCTGATGTCGCACTATCTGCGCCCACAGCGGCGACCAGCGATCGAACCGCCGTCGAACCCGACACTCGCCGCGATCTGCGAGAGCCTCGAAGAGATACGCCGAGGCTACGGATGGAGTTGGAACAACGTCTCGACCATGCTGTTCGGCGCGGAACGAGGCACCGCGCACAACTGGCTCGGCCGAGCGCAGCGAAGCTACTTCCTGCACAACGCCAACGCCTATGCCGGACACCTCGGCTGCTGCGTCACCGTGGTCCTCAAACCGCCGCGCGGCAAACGGCCCGGCTGGCGCGAACGGATGCCACACCAGTACGACCCGGCCGACACTCTCGCGCTGATCGAACCCCTCCGGCTCCAACACGATCTGGGTCGCTTGCGGGAGCACGCCGGGCACTCTCGCCAGCATCTCGCCGATTTGCTTGGCACCACAGTGTTTTCGGTCTGGCAACTCGAACACAACCCGCGCGAAATCGACGCGGCCCTGTGCAATCTCCTGACCTTCGCCCGCTTCCTCGGCGCCACGGTGAAGTTCCAGCTGCAATGGTGACCTGGCTTGCACTCAGTTGCACTGCACCTAGTTGCATATGACACTGTCCGGCATGGCACTGGAGCACGCGATCCTCGTCTCGCTGTCGGAGCGCTCCGGCTCGGGCTACGAGCTGGCGCGCCGGTTCGAGAAGTCCATCGGGCTGTTCTGGAGCGCCTCCCACCAGCAGATCTACCGCGTGCTGAAGCGGATGGAGGAGGCCGGCCAGGTCGCGGTCGACGTGGTGGCGCAAGACGGTCGGCCGGACAAGAAGGTCTACACCGTCAGCGAGCCGGGCCGCGTCGAACTGCGCCGCTGGCTCGCCGAACCGGCGCCGTCAGCCGGGCCTCAGGAGCTGGCGGTGAAGCTGCGCGGGGCGTCGTTCGGCGACGCCGAAGCGGTCGCCGCCGAGATCACCCGGCACCGCGACGCGCACGCCGAGCGGCTCGAGCTGTACCGGCAGATCGAGAAGCGCGACTTTCCCGCCCCCGACCGGCTCCGCGGCCGTCCGCTGCACCAATACCTCGTGCTGCGCGGCGGAATCCGCGTCGAAGAAGGCCAGGTCGAGTGGCTGGAAGAAATCCTGACCGCGTTGCAGGCCGACGAAAAGGAATCTCACTGATGACCGAGTACCCGAACCTGCTGTCCCCGCTCGATCTCGGCTTCACGACGCTGCGCAACCGCGTCCTGATGGGGTCGATGCACACCGGTCTGGAAGACCGCGCGTCACGCTTTCCGCAGCTCGCCGAGTACTACGCCGAACGCGCGCGCGGCGGCGTCGGCCTGATCGTCACCGGCGGGTTCGCGCCGAACCGCACCGGCTGGCTGTTGCCGTTGGCCTCGAAGCTGTCCACGCCCGCCGAGGCGAAGAATCACCAGCTGCTCACCGGCGCGGTGCACGCCGAGGGCGGCAAGATCGCCCTGCAGATCCTGCACGCCGGCCGCTACGCCTATCACCCGCTGAGCGTTTCCGCGTCGAGCCGCAAAGCGCCGATCAACCCATTCCGCCCGCGCGCGCTCACGGCGTACGGCGTGCATCGCACCATCCGCGCGTTCGCCGATTGCGCCGCGCTGGCCCGCGACGCCGGATACGACGGCGTCGAGATCATGGGTTCCGAGGGCTATCTGATCAACCAGTTCCTCGCCGAACGCACCAACCGGCGCACCGACGCGTGGGGCGGCACCGCGGAGAAGCGTCGCCGGTTCGCGGTCGAGATCGTCCGCCGCACCAGGGAAAAAGTGGGGCCGGACTTCATCATCATCTACCGGCTGTCCATGCTCGACCTCGTCGAAGGCGGGCAGAGCTGGGACGACGTCGTCGCGCTCGCCCGCGACGTCGAGGCGGCCGGGGCCACGATCATCAACACCGGCATCGGCTGGCACGAAGCCCGCGTGCCGACGATCGTCACGTCGGTGCCGCGCGGCGCGTTCACCTGGGTCACCGGCAAGCTGAAGCCGCACGTCTCGGTGCCGGTGGTGACCTCCAACCGGATCAACCTGCCGCACGTCGCGGAACAGGCGCTCGCCGACGGCGACGCGGACCTGGTCTCGATGGCTCGGCCGCTGCTCGCCGACCCGGACTGGATCCGCAAGGCCGAAACCGGCCGCGCGGACGAGATCAACACCTGCATCGCCTGCAACCAGGCCTGCCTCGACCACGCGTTCAGCCGGAAACCGGTGTCCTGCATGGTGAATCCGCGAGCCGGGCACGAAACGACCCTGAACCTGCTGCCGACCCGGAAGGTCAAACGCGTCGCCGTCGTCGGGGCCGGACCGGCCGGGCTCGCCACCGCGACCGCGCTCGGCGAACGCGGCCACGACGTCGAGCTGTTCGAGGCCGACGACGAAATCGGCGGCCAGTTCGGGATCGCGCGGCGGATTCCGGGCAAGGAGGAATTCGCCGAGACCATCCGGTACTACACGCGCCGGCTGGAGGTCACCGGAGTGAAGGTGCACCTCGGCACCCGGGTGACCGCCGCGGAGCTGACCGGCTTCGACGAGGTCGTGCTGGCCACCGGCGTCACGCCGCGGGTCCCTTCGCTGCCCGGGATCGACCATCCGAAGGTGCTGTCGTACGTGGACGTCGTGCGGCACGGCAAACCGGTCGGCGAGCGGGTCGCGGTGATCGGCGCGGGCGGCATCGGCGTGGACGTCAGCGAATTCCTCACGCACAGCTCGTCGCCCGCGTTGGATCGCGACGCCTGGATGGCCGAATGGGGCGTCACCGACCCCGCGCTCGCGCCCGGCGGACTCGCGAAGCCGAAGCCGGAACCGTCGCCGCGGCAGGTCTACCTGCTGCAGCGCAAGAAGTCGCCGATCGGGGCCGGGCTCGGCAAGACGTCCGGCTGGGTGCACCGCGCGGCGTTGCGCGCCAAGGGGGTGGAAAAGATCAGCGGCGTTTCCTACGACCGGATCGACGACGCCGGTCTGCACGTCACCGTCGACGGGAAACCGCGGCTGCTGGAAGTCGACACCGTGGTGGTCTGCGCAGGCCAGGAATCCGTGCGGGAGCTCGCGGGCGCGCTCGGCGAGGTGCCGGTGCATCTCGTCGGCGGGGCGGACGAAGCACGGGAACTCGACGCCAAACGGGCCATCGACCAGGGCACCCGGCTGGCCGCCGTCCTGTAGCCGCTTGCGCGCACTGGCAGGATGGCCCCGTGCGAGACGTATGCGTAATCGGGCTCGGGCTCATCGGCGGTTCCCTGCTGCGAGCCGCCGCGGCGAGCGGCAGGACCGTCTGGGGAACCACAGTGTCCGAAGTGGACGCTGACGCGGCGAGCCGCGGCGGCTACGACGTCACCACCGACGCCGAAGCCGCCTTGCAGCGAGCCGCGGCCGCGGACGCGATCGTGGTCATCGCGGTGCCGCTGCCCGCGGTGGAGAACCTGCTGCGGCAGGTCGCGCAACACGCGTCGCACTGCATCCTCACCGACGTGGTCAGCGTGAAGGGCCCGATGCTCGACGCAGTCCGCCGCCGCGCGCCGTACACGCGCTACGTCGGTGGACACCCGATGGCGGGCACGTCGCACTCCGGCTGGCTGGCCGGCAACACGATGCTCTTCCGCGACGCGGCCTGGGTCGTCGGCGTCGAGGAGGAAACAGACCTCACGGCCTGGTCCGAGGTCACCCGGCTCGTGCTGGACGTCGGCGCGCACGCCATTCCGCTGCCCGCCGATTCGCACGACGAGACTGTCGCCCGGATCTCGCACCTGCCGCACCTGTTCGCCGCGATCCTCGCCTCGGTCGGCGCACAGGGCGGCCCGCTCGCGATGACGCTGGCCGCCGGCTCGTTCCGCGACGGCACCCGCGTGGCCGGCTCGTCGCCGGACCTGGTGCGCGCCATGACCGAAGGCAACCGCGACGCCCTGCTCCCGATCGTCGACGACGCACTCGGCCGATTGGGAGCCGCCCGCGGTTCGCTCGCGTCCACCGGCGGCCTCGCCGCGACCATCAACGCAGGTCACGAGGGCGCTCTGGCGTTGGAAGCGGCCCGCGACGCGGCACTGTCCGGCGTCCGCATCGACCTCACCGCCGCCGACGCCCGCGAAGGACTCGTGGCACTCGGCGAACGCGGCGGCCGCATCACCGGACTGGACGGAGCCGTCGCACTCGGCGAAGTCTCTTGACTTGCCTGGAACGCCTGTTGTGTAACGATTGAAGCCTCTCAATCCCAACCCCGGGGAGGCATTCGATGGGCATCAACTTCGACGAGCTCAAGAACAAGGCGACCGAGGCGCTTCGCGAGAACAGCGGCAAGCTCGAGCAGGGTCTCGAGAAGGCGGCAGAATTCGCGAAGTCCAAGGTCAGCGGCCACGATTCGCAGATCGACGGCGGCGTGGACAAGGCCAAGGACCTGCTCGGCAAGGTCACCGGCAAGCACGAAGAGGGCGGCGAGAAGCCCGAAGACGGCCCGAAGCCCGAAGGCGGCCAGGCCGAGGGCGGCCAGCCCGGCGGACAGCAGTAACCCTCCGCCTCCGGGTTGGGCCCGGCTGCGGCCAGGCTCAGGTGCGCCGGTGGTACGGCAGGAACCGGCGCACCAGCCGCAGCGGCGACCGTTCCACGAGGTCCGGCCCGCGCACCGCGTCGAAGGTCGAGCCGAGCTGGTCCACCACCCCGGCGAGCCGCGGGTTGTCCGGCATCGGCACCGAATCCGGGTCCCGCTGCTCCCGGACCGCGGACGCCAGCTCCGCCAGCGCGTCCGTGAGCAGCTCGATGTCCGCGGGCGACGGAGCGGGCGCGCCCTCCCCGATCGTCACGCCGACCTCGGTCACCGCGTCGGTCACGCGCTCCAGGCCAGCGATCACCGGCCACCACGCCACCGCCTGCCGTCCCGCCGGCGACGGCTCCACGATCACCTGCTGAAACGCCGTCCGCAGGTCCGCGAGCGCGCGGTACGCCCCGCGCCGGGCCCGCGAACGGGCGAGCCGCGATTCGCTGGTCGAGTTCAGCACCATCGCGGTGCGGACGTATTTGGCGACCGTGTCGAAACTGTCCGCCAGCCGCCCGCCGACGGTCGGCCGCCGCGAACCCGGCCACAGCAGATAGCCGACGACGAGCACGATCACACAGCCGATCACGGTGTCGACCAGCCGCGCCAGCACGACGGTCCAGCTGCCGGTGTTGGCGAGGTCCATCTGCAGGATGATCAGCGGCGTCACGAAGGTGCCGAGCATCCCGTAATTGCGCACCTTCCCGACCGCGGCCCCGCCGGCGAACACCGCGATCAGCGCCACCAACACCCAGCCGCGCGCGCCGAAGGCGAGCACCACCGCGCCGATTCCGACGCCCGCGACCGTGCCCATCCCGCGCAGCACCGCACGGCCGAACACCGAGCCGAAGTCCGGTTTCAGCACCACGCCGACGGTGAGCGTGATCCAGTAAGACCGCTCGAACGGCACCATCAGCGCCACCACTTCGGCCACCGCGACACACACCGTGAGCCGAAGTGTCGCCAACCAGGTCAGCGGCCCGGAAAGCCCGCTCGCCCACTCGCGCACGCGACGCAGCAGCGAAACCTTCTTACGGCGTTTGCGGTCGTCGAGCTTTCCGATCCGCGCCAGCCCGGCGTACAGCGCACTGACCACCGCGTCGGCGTTCTCGTCCGCCAGTTCAGGCGCGGGCGGCAGCGGCTGGCTCGCCAGCACGGACGCGGCGACGCGCGTCAGGTAGTCGATGACCTCGTCCGGCGCGCGCTGTCCGGCGTTGACCATCGCGACCGATGCCTCGACCGCGGGCGTCGTCGCGGACAGCCGGTTCAACAGCCGGCGATACGCAGCGTCTCGGCCGGACAGCCAGGAACGCGCGACCAGCAACCGGTCGTACGCCGTGCTCATCGCGGTGGTCAGCTGATGGCGCGCGACCCGCGAAGTCGGTTCGTCTTCAGCCGACAACATCGCCGCGAGTTCGATGTAGACCTGCGCGACAGCCGTGCGTTCGGGGCTCGTCGCGCGAAGCGTCCAGGTGCCGAGCGCGACCAGCAGGCCCCAGCCCGCGCCCGCGCAGAAGAGACCGAAGAGCACTTCGGTGCGTACGCCGGTCGAGTGCTGCGCGGTGCCGAGCACGCAGAAGACGAACATCTGCAGCCCAGCCACCGACGCGTTGCTGCCCGCCGCGCTGATCAGCGCGGAAACCGCCGCCACCACCACGATCGCCGGGATCGACCAGGCGGGCATGCCGCCGGTGAGCAGCCCAAGGAGGTATCCGATCGCTGCGGCGAACGTCGCCCCGCCGAGCCGGCGCGCGCGGTAGCGGTAGGCCCCGGCCGCCTCGGACAGCACCGTCGGCAGCGCTCCGGTGGAGATCAGCGCGCCCACCGCGATGTCGCCCGCCGCGTACGCGACCGCCAGCGGAGTAGCCAGCGCGACCACCGCGCGAGCGACCATGTTCCACGGAATGGGAACAGGTTTGGAACGCAGAAGCTGCGTCAGCCAGTGCGGCGCGGCGAAGTCGGGGCGGCTCACCGCACCATCTTGACCTACCGGGGCTGTCCGGGATTGATTTGTCGCTCGGCCAACAACGTGTTCGAGGAGCTCTCATGGCGGGTCGCAGGTATTCGTTCGAGGTGAACAAGGTGAGCAGCGCGCCGCCACCAGTGCTGTTCCGGCTGGAAAGCGACGGGACGCTGTGGTCGACGTGGGCGCGGCCGCTCGTCCTGCAGTCCCGGTGGTCGGCGCTCGGCGACGACGGCAAGGTCGACGCCGTCCGGGAAGTCGGATTGTGGCCGGTTCTGCTGCGCGAGCGGACTCTCGAATACGTACCGGATCGACGGCACGTCTACACAATCGACGGTTCCAGCCCGGTCCACGACTATCGTGCGGAAGTGATGTTCACGCCGAACGCCGACGGCGGCACGGACCTCAGGTGGTCGGGGTCGTTCGCCGAACGGATCCCCGGAACGGGGCCCGTCGCCCTCGCAACGTTGCGCGGAGTGATCGGATTTTTGGCCACGCAGTTGGCCAAAGCGGGCAATCGTGCTGTCTGACGGGGGTGCGTTGCACCACAACGATCAACTCAGACTGGAGTACAGACGTCATCCCCTCGGGTGACCCCGAGGGAAAGGAAGCAGCATGGCGAAGCGATGGCTGGCGGCGGCATTGGCCGGTTTGCTCGCATTGTCGGCGTGCTCCAGCCCCGATTCGAGTCAAGCCCCGGAACAGGCGAACCCCGCCCCGGGGGCGGCGAAGCCGGGTCCGCCGCCCGGGCCGTACCCGTTCGGCACCGTGCAGCAGAAGGCCCCGGCGATCCAGGACGGCAAGGTCGGCGTGGTCCGCCGCATCCAGACCGACAAGCCGTACGTCTTCATCACCATGGACGACGGCGCGGTGAAGGACCCGTCCGCGCAGGGCCTGATCCAGCAGTCCGGCGGGCATCCGGTGCTGTTCCTGAACAACCGGTACGTGAAGGGCCACGAGGCGTACTTCAAGGCGATCCTGGACTCGACCGGCGCGGTGCTCGGCGACCACACGGTCAACCACCCGAACCTCAAGGGCAAACCGCTGGACTTCCAGAAGAAGGAAATCTGCGACGACGCGGACGACTTCCAGAAGTCTCTCGGCGTGCGCCCGAGCCTCTTCCGCCCGCCGTTCGGCAACTACGACCAGAACACGCTGAAGGCCGCCGCGGAGTGCGGGATGCGCGCGTCGGTGCTGTGGACCGCCTCGGTCAACGACGGCGTCGTCCAGTTCCAATCCGGCGACAAGCTCCGTCCGGGCGACATCGTGCTGATGCACTTCCGCAAGACGTTCAAGGAAGACTACGAAGCGTTCATCGCCCAGGCCAAGAAGGACGGCCTGACCCCGGTCCCGCTGGCCGACTTCCTGGGCTGAGCACCGCCACGCCGCGCTAGCTCGTGAGTGGCTATGCCGGTTCTAACCGGCGCCAACACTCACGAGCCCCCGCCGCCCACGCAAAGGCGCTGCGGTAGTCCCTCGCTCGCAGTGCACGCGAGCCCGCCATCCACGCGCCGCGCAGCACGTCGCCTCCGAGAGCTCAGCCAGCCCCGAGGCACACGAACGGCCGTCGCATCGGGTCCACCGCCACCGCTTCCGCCAGGGCCAGCGCGGGTGACGTCCCCTCCGCCAGCCGCCGGTGCAGGTCCGCCATCGTGTCGGCCGCCGCGCGGTCGCCGACTCGGGCCACCGCGCCGATGACCGTCCGCGAACCGCTCGCCAGCAGCGTTCCGGCGAAGCCCAGCGCTTCCTCGCCCGGCCGGATGTGGCTCATCGCCAGCTCGCACGCGGCCAGCACCACCCGCTCCGGCGGGTTCGCGAGCCGGGTCGTCTCGTGCGCGAACAGCGGGCCGTCGACCAGCTCCACGCGGGAGAACAGCGCGTTCGCCGGCTCGTGCGCGCCGTGCGCGACCAGGTGTGCCAAGCGGGTTCCGTCCAGCGCAGTCAGGACCGTGGCGCTCGTCGCCTCATCGCCCTCGACCAGCTGCGCGTCCGGGTAAACCGAGCGCAGCTTGCTCACCTCGCCGACCGCGCCCGGCACCCCGGGGCCGCCCGCGAGCAGCACTGGGCCGTCCTCGGCGGGGCGTTTCGCGGTGATCCACGCGGTCGCCGACGGCGCGATCGACACCGGATGCCCGCGCAGCGACGGCAACGCGCCCCACGGCATCGCATAGAGCTGCCCGATCGGGACGATCACCAGCTCGCGATCGTCGAGGGTTTTGACCAGCGACGCGGAAATCAGCGCGTCGAGCTTCTCCGCCCGGCGGCGCGCGGACGCGGACACCGTCTCCGCCATGATCGGCGACAGATGGTCCGGCGCGAGCGCGTCGAGGTCGGCGTGCAGCTGGGTCGCGGTCTCGACGATGTCGTCCAGCGGCCCCAGTTTGAGCAGCCGGAACGTCCCGCGGTCGACGACCAGCGAGTACAGCTGATTGTTGTACGGCACCAAACTCACCAGCACGCGATCGCCGAGCGCGGCGACGACCTCGTCCGGCGTCGCGACCGGACGCGGGCGGCCCCACTGGCTCGTGTACCAGCCGAGCCTGCTCGCCTCGCGCTGCAGCTGGGTGTAGCGCTGCTCGAGCGCCTTCACCGGCTCGCCCTCCAGCCGGGCGCGCTGGATGGTGCGCTGGACGTGCCGCATCTCGTTGATGTGCTTGGCCAGCACCGGATCCTCGATCACCGGCAGCGGTTCGTACCGGTAAACCTGCGCCCGGGTGCGTTCGAGCCACGCGAACATCCGCCGCGCGCCGGCCGCGTTCCGCCGCGCGCGCCGCAGCACGAGCCGCATCGCCAGCCTGCCGAGTTCCTCGCCGTGCACGGCCGTGCCGCACAACAGATCGAGCCCGCCCATCCGGTCGCGGATCGTGCCGAGTTCGCGCAGTCCGGCGCGGGCCTGCGCGAGCGCGGCGCGCGGCCGGTCCTCGGCGACAGCCAATTCCGCCCGGCACAGCCGAAACAGCATCCGGTGGTCGATCGGCGACGTCGCGCGCGGGGCGGGCACGTGGGTGAGCACGAGCGAGGCTTCGGCGATTTCCTTGCGGCGGATCAGCAATCGCACCGCGAAGAGCCGCGCGACCGCCGCCTCGTCACGCAGCCCGAGCGCGGCCAGCCGTTCCGCGATCGAGACAAGTTCGGCGGGCAACCGCGAGGTGGACCGGCCTTGCCGATCCGACAGCACCTGCTGGGCTTCGGCCCGAAACCGTGCCAGACCGGCGATCTCGGCCCACGTCCGGTTGCCGCGGCGGAGAAATCGGCGGCGCGCGTCCGACGCGGACTTTCGCGCCAACGCGAAATCGCCCTCCAGCAACGCGGCCGCGGCCCGCGCGACCTCGGCTTCCGCGATGTGCTGGCCGGATCCGTTGGCGCGCAACTCCGGAAGCGCCTCGTCGAGGTGCTTGCCCGCCTCATCGGCGAGGCCCGCGGTGAGCAGCGCGCGGGCCTGGTCGAGCCGGATCAGCGGGATCGAACCGGGCGATTCGGTGACGAGGATCCGCGCGGCTTGTTCGTAGCTGGACAGCGCCTGCGGAACGTCGCCGATCAGCTGCGCGTGGTCGCCGAGGTTCTGCCGGATCTTGCCTTCGAGCCGGGTGTGCCCGTTCTCGCGGGCGAAACCGAGCGCGCGCTCGAGGTCGGCTTGCGCGGCGTTCGGCTGGTTCAGCGCCATGTGCACGAGGGCCCGGTTCAGGAGCATGATCACCAGCGTCCGGCGGGAGTCGTCGAACTCCGCCTCGATCCCGGGCATGACGGCGTCGTACACCGCAAGCGATTCGCTGAACCGGCCGCCGCGCATCAGCACCACCGCGCGTTGGCCGGTGACCAATAACCCCAGTTCGCGGACGGCCTGGTTCTCCGGAAGCTGGTCGCGAAGCTGCCGCGCGGTCTCCAGGTGCGCGAGACCGGCGTCGGTGGAGGCGACCTCGGCCTCGGCCGCGCCAAGGCTCACCAGCACCCGCACCTGCAGTTCCCGGTGTTCAGGCAGCGGTTCGGCGACGCGCGCCAGCCGCGTGAGCGCGCTGCGGAACAACCGCACCGCGATGCCGGGCCGCTGGTCGGACGCGGCGGCCCGGCCGCGCGCGTACAGATCGGACGCCGCCGCGATCGTTCGATCATGGACGGGCGCGGACACGGACTCTATGGGAGCACACCTCCGCCACTCTCCATAACGCCCGTCCGGGTTTCTCAGAGCACGACGGTCGGCGTGACGACGGTGCGGCGGTGCGCGCCGGCGCCGAGGTGCACGAGGATCTGCGTGGTTCCGCAGGGGACGCGTTCGAGCACGAAGCGGCCGCCCTCGTCGGTGGCCGTCGCGAACGTGCCGTGATCGGCGACCCGCACCTCCACGTCGTACTCGCCCGCGGGCGCGAGCCAGCCGTCGATCCGGTGCACCTTCCCGATTTTGGTCAGGTTGATCATCACCGTCAGGTCGCTGACGGTGAAGGTGATCGTGCCGGTCGCCGTGCTGCGCACGCCAGCCAGTTCGTCGAGCCGCTCCCAGCGCGCGACCTCGACGTCGAGGTTCTCGAGCTCGAGCGCGAACTGGACCCGCTGCACCAGATCGTCCGGCGGCGGGTCCAGCTCGTCGAGAAACCGGCCGATGTCCGCCAGAATGGCCTCGTCGTCCGGAATCGCTTGGCCGTGTCCCGGCCTGCCGATGTTGTCGCTCACCGGGCACCCCCTTCTCCTGCGAGCAGATCGCGCATCGAGTCGAGGCAGCGGCCCCTGGTGGGCCCCACGCTGCCGCGCGGCATCTGCATAGCCTCGGCGACCGCGCGGTATTCGGCGCGGCCGGCGAGGACGGTCAGCCGCAGCAGCTCCTGGCAGCGTGCGGGCAGGCGGAGGAAGGCGCGCCAGACCCGGCGATCCCGGTCGGCGCGGACGGCTTCCTCCTCAGGCGCGGGATGATCGCTTTCGAGCGTCGCGGCGACCTCGTCGGACAGCGGCACGGGCTGGGTGCGCCTGCCGTAGGGACGGGTCGCCTCGCGGCGAGTCGTGGTGATCAGCCAGGCGGCGAGCGCGCGGGGGTCGCGCAGCTTCGCGAGCTGGCTGAACAGAGCGAGCCACACGGTCTGGACCACGTCCTCGGCCAGCTGCCGGTCGAGCCCGTTGGCGCGCGCGACGTGCCAGACGAGCGGCGTCAGCTCGTCGACGAGTTTCGCCATGGCGCGCCGATCGCCGCCCCGCGCCGCTTCCATGCAAGCGGCGTGCAGGTCGGCGCCGGTCAGGCCTTCCCAGGGCGGGTCTACCTCGGTGGTGTGCACGTCGGTCACCGTAGCTGCCTCACTCCGGAGGTGGGCCGACCTGGGCGAGCAAGCCACCGGTCGTGTCGGCACGGCCGGGCCAGTCGCGGGTCGCCTCTCCGGTCGGGTACCGGATCGATCGTGAATTGTGCGCGCTCTTTCAGTGGGTTCGGTGATGCGGATGGTGCACAGGGGCACGGTGTGTGCCCCGTGGGTGGGCTCTTGGTTGAGGAGCGAACAACTGGCTCTGGGATACATCAATCTCTGACTTTTTTTCAGGTGGGTTTTTCTCGGAGCCGGTTTGGGGCGGCTTTTGGTGCTTGCTGCTTGATCTTGCTTCGGTTCCGGTGCTGCTTTGCTGCGGTTTTCGTTGCCGTTCACCCGGCGGATGGCGATGTTCGCGCAGGTCCGGCGGGTTCTCCCGGACTTGGCAGCCCGGTTGGCTTCCGCCGGGACCGGCGGGGTGCCGGGACACGACCGGCCGGGCTCCCCCTCCAGCACGGTCGTGTCCCGACAGCTCCGTCGGACCCGATGGGTCCCCCAACGACCCATCGCGCCCCGCCGGCCCGGTTCGGCCGAACGAATTCCTCCCCTGAATCCGCCCTTCCGCACCGGACCGGAAGCCGATTCACCAGCCCCGTCCGTCGACCGGTCGATCCCTCCCCCGGATCCACCCGGCCGACACAGTTCAGGTCGCCTTGCGGCCCGGTTCTGGCTGGGCGGATTCCTCCCCGAACCCGCCTGACCACAACCGGACCGCAAGCCGACCTGCCAGCCGGACCGGCCCGCCAAACCCGCCGACCCCGCGAACCCCTCCCCGAGGTCCGCTCAGCCGGACAGGCCGCAAGCCGGCCCGCCAGTCCTGCCGAATTAGCCGCAAGGCCCGCCAGTTGGGCAGATCCCTCCCCGGACCTGTCCAACCACGCCAACCCCGCGAGCCAACCCACTCCAACCAACCCGCGAAACCCGCCAGCCGAACAGGCCCCTCCCAGAACCCGTCCAACCGCGCCAGCCCGCGAGCCAGCCCTGCCGAATTAGCCCGCAAAGCCCGCCAGCCGAACAGGCCCCTCCCAGAACCCGTCCAACCGCGCCAGCTCGCAAGCCAGTCCTGCCGAGTTAGCCCCAAGGCCCGCCAGCTGGGCAGATCCCTCCCCGGACCTGCCCAACCACACCAACCCGCAAGCCAACCCACTCCAACCAACCCGCGAAACCCGCCAGCCGAACCGATCCCTCCCCGGATCCGCCCAACCACGCCAGCCCGCGGGCCAGTCCGTGAGGCCTGGCCGTTCCCGCCGCTCCAGCCCGCTCAGCAGCCGGCCGGGTCCCCTCCGAAACCCGTCCGGCCGGGCCGGGTCCCCCAGACCCGGGCCGAGCGGAGACCGGACCGGCGGGTGGCCAGTCCTTGCGTCACGTCCATCTCGCTTCGCGCCGGCCGCCGGCCTGATCGCCCCCTTGTGCCGATCAGGTCGCCGGTTCAGCGCTGGTGCACGCGGAGCGTGCGGTCGTGCGGGTGCGCACCGGCCAGCGCGGGCTGCTCGCGCGCGCCGACCGGTACTCCCCGCCCCCATGAGGGCCCGCTCCCCTGTCGGGCCCCGCCGGAAGGGAATTCCTCCCCGAACTCCCTCCGGCTGACGACGTCCGGCAACCCCCTCGGCTCCCGGGCGCCGCCCGTCTCGCTATTTGGCAGTGCCGGTGTCGTCGAGCGGCTCGTGGTTGCCGTCCGGCTGCACTCCCCGGTTCGCCCCAGGCGCGGGGCTCGTCTTGACGGGCGGAACGGTGGTTCCCGGCTGCCGCTCGTCCTTCTGATCCGCAGGCATGTGGCCCTCCCTTTCCTTGGTTCGCCCCATAGGACGCATCCAGAGTGCGCCTAGATACACGGAGCGCCAAAGTTTTTGAGGATTTTGTGAGCCTGCCGGTCAGGACGGCCGTGTCACCTCCCCCGGATGCCAACCGTCAGTGACGATCGGTAATCCCTCCGAGAGCGCGGCGGCCCAAGCGCGGTAACCGTCCGGGCCGGGGTGGAAACGGTCAGCGGCGAACATTCCCGGACGGAGCAGTCCCGGAACCAATGGGATGTGCGTGACCCCGGGAAGCCGCGTCAGCTCGCGCGCCGCCCGGTCGAGTGCGACGGATCGCGCGCCCAGCACGTCCCGCAGCGGCCGGGGCAGCGACGGGAAACTCGCGAGCGGCGGCACACCCGCGAGGACGACCGGGACGTCGCCGGCCCTCCGCCGCACCTCGACGACGATCGACAGCAGATCCCGCCGGTATCGGGCAGCCGAGTGCAGTTCCAGGGTGTCGTTCACGCCGAGGACGACCACCACCACGTCCGCCGCCCGGACGCGCGGAACCAGCTCGTCGAGCACGACCCGCGCCGACGCGCCGGTGATGCCCAGCGCGTGCCACCGCACCTCGCGGTCTGGGTACGCGCGAGCCAGCCCCGCCGCGAGCTGCCCGGTGAGCGCCTCGGCGTGGGTGAGCGCACCGACGCCGTCCACCGTCGATTCGCCGATGACGGTGAGCCGCAGCGGTCGCCCGGAACCGAGAGCGCCTTCGATCGGCCCGTCGGCTCCGGGGAGCCGCGGAGTCTCCCGACGCACCCGCACAGCCTGTGCGACCAGCACGGGTGCCATCAGGAAGAGGAGAAACAGCCGTAGAACTGCCATGCCTCCGACAGTAACGAGGGCCTACGACAAATCCGGGCCCGCGGAGGGAGTTGTCCACAGGAGAGGTGAGTTGTGGACAACCCTGGGGATAGCTTGGGGAAAGCCGCCGGGAGCAGCATGTCTGCAACTGCCGACAGCACCACCAGCCACAGGCGGCTGCAACCTCGGACGCTCCAGCCGCAGGTGTCAGCAGCAGCAGACAGCCTCGTTACTGAGCGATCGACACTGTCTTCCCCGCCAAAGCGTCGTCTTCGGCCGCGTCCAGCAAGTACCGGGCCACGTTCGCCCGCGAAACCTGGTAGCTCCCCCGCACGTCCCGCCCCACCTCGCTGCGGACCCGCGCCCGCGCCGGTTTGTCCGTCAGCCTCGTCGGACGCACGATCGTCCACCGCACCTCCGGGGCCTCGCGCAGAATCGCCTCCATCCGCCGCAGGTCGGCATATCCGTTGCGCAGCACCGCTCCCAGCAACGGTTTCAGCAACAACCGCGAGAACAGGCTGTCGCCCTCCGCGGGCAGACCGGACGCGCTCACCACCACGAACCGCGTCCGAGACCCGCGCAGAGCGGTAACCACGGAGCGGGTGCCGTCGGAGTTGACCGTCGTCGGCTTGAGATCCGTGGGGCCAAGGGCCAGAACGACAGCGTCACGACCGGTCACGGCGTCGGCCAGGCGAGGGTCGGTCAGGGAGTGAACCGCGACGTCCAATCGGGGATGCGCGGGCACGGTCAACCGCGCGGGGTCACGGACTACGGCGGTTACGTGCCATCCGCGCGCCAGCGCTTCCCGCACCGCCAGGCCGCCGATCCGGCCGCTCGCGCCTAGGACGGTGATCTTCATGAGAGGCCTCCAACAGGGGTGAGCAAACACTTACCAGCTAGGGTGAGTGAACACTCACCACGCTGAGAAGACCCTCAGGGAGCAAGCATGGGAAGCCGCGAGGACCTCGTCGCCGCAGCAGCGACAGTCATGCGGGAGCGCGGGTACGCACATGCCACGACGAAGGCGATCGCGCAGGCCGCGGGCTACTCGGAAGCCTTGCTGTACAAGCATTTCCGCGACAAAACCGCGCTCTTCCTGGCAGTGCTGAAGGAGGAGCTGCCCGACCTCGTCGCCACAACGGCAAGGCTCGCCGAAAACCCCGGGAAGGCCGATCTCGCCGACAATCTCGCCGAGCTCACCACCACGGCGCTGGCCTTCTACTGCGCGAGCTTTCCGATCTCCGTCTCGATCTTCTCCTCGCGCGATCTGCTCCGCACCCACCGGGACAGTCTCGAAAACGGCCCCGACCTGCCGATCCAGCACGTCGCCGGCTACTTCGCCGCCGAGGTCAAGCTAGGCAGGCTGTGCCGCGATCTCGACCCCGAAGCGGCCGCCCGGCTCCTGCTCGGCGCGTGTTTCCAGGAAGCGTTCCTGGCGTCCTTCGAGGAACGAGAGCCGCGCCCGGACCTCGCACACCGGCTCGCCGCGACGCTGGGCAAGCTCGGCTAGTCGCGGTTTTTCCGCAGCTCGTGCCAGCGGTCGTACAGGTTGTTGACCTCGACCAGCATGAACGCCAGGAAGTCCCGCATCTCGGCCAGCCGTTTCCCGGCGGGGGTGTCCTCGCCGAGGGCGCCGATGCCCTCGGTGGCCGCGTCGCGCCACATGATCAGGAAGCGGTCGCGCTTGAGGAAGGTCGCGTACCAGAGGTCGTCGTAGAGCCGGTAGTGGTCGCGGCGCTCGCCGGGTTCGCGGACCTTCGTCACGAGACCGATCTGGTCCAGATACCGCACCGCGCCGGAGATCGCGGCCGGGCTCACCGACAGCTGCTCCGCGAGCTCAGCGGCCGTCAGCTGCCCCGAGTCGGTCGTCATCAACGCCGCGAACACTCGCGCCGACATGCGCTGCATGCCGATCTGAGACATCACCAGCCCCAGGCTCTCGACGTAGCGGCGGACGGCGTCCTCGTCACGTTCTGTCTCAGGCGTCGTCATCCGTCCATCCTCTCCCACGCCTCCCCGGAAGATCACTCGGTCCAGACGTTTTCTTAACTTCACAACTTCGTGAAAAGAGTGTAGCTTCCGAACCATGGGAAACGCCATTGCGATCTCCGGCTTGCACAAAGCATTCGGCCGGGTGAAGGCCCTCGACGGCCTTGATCTTCAGGTTCCCGCTGGGGAAGTGCACGGATTCCTCGGTCCGAACGGCGCCGGGAAGTCCACCACGATCCGGGTGCTGCTCGGACTGCTTCGCGCCGACGCCGGCGAGGTCCGACTGCTCGGCGGCGACCCGTGGCGCGACGCCGCGAGCCTGCACCACCGGCTCGCGTACGTGCCCGGCGACGTCAACCTCTGGCCCAACCTGTCCGGCGGCGAGGTCATCGACCTTCTCGGCAGGCTGCGCGGCGGCCTCGACCAGAAGCGCCGCGAGGAACTCGTCGAGCGCTTCGACCTCGACCCGCGCAAGAAGGGCCGCACGTACTCGAAGGGCAACCGGCAGAAGGTCGCCATCGTCGCCGCGCTCGCGTCCACTGTGGACCTTCTGCTGCTCGACGAGCCGACCTCGGGCCTCGACCCGTTGATGGAGGCCACCTTCCAGGAAGTCATCCAGGAGGAGCGCGCGCAGGGCCGCACTGTGCTGCTGTCCAGCCACATCCTCGCCGAGGTGGAAGCCTTGTGCGACAAGGTAAGCATCATCCGCAACGGCCGCACGGTCGAGTCCGGCACGCTCGCCGAACTGCGCCACCTCACCCGCACCTCGATCTCCGCGGAGCTGTGCGGACCGCCCAACGGCCTGGCCAAGCTCTCCGATGTGCACGACCTCAAGGTCGAGGGCAACCGCGTCCGCTTCGACGTGGAAACCCGCTCGCTCGAGGACGCGCTGCGACAGATGACCCAGATCGGCGTGCGCAGCCTGGAAAGCAGGCCGCCGACGCTCGAGGAACTCTTCCTGCGCCACTACGCGGACGAACTCGAGGCAGGGAAATGACCGGCACGCTCAACGGCACCGGGCCGCTGATCCGGCTGGCCCTGCGCCGCGACCGGATCATCCTGCCGATCTGGATCGTCCTGCTCAGCCTCATCCCGGTGGCCACGATCAGCAGCTACGACCAGTTCTATCCGACCGCCGCGAGCCGGGCCGGGCTCGTCGCGTCGGCCGCCGCGAACCCGTCGTTCGCGCTGCTCTACGGCCCGGCGTTCAACCTCGACACGGCAGGCGGGTTCATCGCCTGGCGGATGGGCGGGTTCCTGGCGCTGCTGACCGGCCTGATGGCGATCTTCACCCTCACCCGGCACACCCGCGCGGAGGAGGACACCGGCCGCGCCGAACTGCTTGCGTCCACTGTGGTCGGTCGATACGCGCCGCTCACCGCAGCGCTCGCAGTGACCGGCGGGGCGAGCGTGCTGATCGGTGCGCTGCAAGCGATCACGCTGGCGTCGAAGGTCCCCGTGGCGGGTTCCGTCGCGCTCGGCGCGAGCACTGCGCTCGCCGGCCTGGTCTTCACCGGCGTCGCCGCGGTGGCCGTACAGCTCGGCGAATACTCGCGCACTGCCAACGGCATCGGCACCGCGGTGCTCGGCGTCGCGTTTCTGTTGCGTGGCGCGGGAGATTCGACCACCGACGCGCATTGGCTGTCGTGGATTTCGCCGCTCGGCTGGGCGCAGCAGATCCGACCGTTCGCCGAAGAACGGTGGTGGGTACTGATTTTGCCCGTCGCGACCACGCTCGTGCTGTTCGTCGTGGCCTACGTGCTGCTGCCGCGCCGCGACGTCGGCGTCGGCCTGCTTCCGCCGCGGCTCGGACCCAGCGAAGCCGCGCCGTCGCTGCGGTCGCCGTTCTCGCTGGCCTGGCGGCTGCAGCGGGGTCCGTTGCTCGGCTGGCTGGTCGGGCTCGCGGTCGGCGGCGCGCTGTTCGGGACGATCGCGCAGGGCATTTCCGGCCTGGTCGGCGGCACCGAGCAGAGCAGGCAGATCTTCGAACGGCTCGGCGGATCGCACGGACTGGTCGACGCCTTCCTCGCGACGATGGTGAGCCTGTTCGCGATGCTCGCCTCGCTGTACGGCGTGCAGGCGACGCTGCGGATGCGCACCGAAGAAACCGCGATCCGGCTCGAACCGCTGCTGGCCACGCGGGTCGGACGGCTGCGCTGGGCCGCGAGCCACCTCGTGTTCGCGTTCCTCGGCAGCGCGTTGCTGGTGCTTGTCGGGGGCGTGCTGCTCGGGCTGTCGAACGGGCTGCGCAGCGGTGATGTCGGGGGTTCGGTCGGGAACATGGTCGCGGCCGTCGCGGTGCAGGTGCCCGCGGCGTGGGTGATCGTCGCGGTGGCCGCGCTGATCTTCGGGCTGCTGCCGAAGCTGGCGACCGCCGCCTGGGGCGTGGCGGCGCTGGCGCTGCTGATCAGCATGTTCGGGCCGGTCGTCAACGCGCCGCAGGTGCTGCTGGACGTCTCGCCGTTCCAGCATCCGCCGAAGGTGCCCGGCGAGGTGTTCACCGCGCTGCCGCTCGTGGTGCTGCTGGCGGTCTCGGCGGTCGTGCTGGCGGCGGGCCTGGCCGGCTGGCGGCGGCGCGACGTCGGCTGAGTTCAGCGTTCGTCGCGGAAGAACCCGGTGGTCGGGGCCAGCGTGGTCGGCGGGGGTGCCGACGGGCTGGACGGCGTCGGGGTGACCGACACGGTGGCCGTGGTCGTGCGCGGCGCCGGAGCCGGGGGCGCGGGCGGGCGATGGGTCACGGTGACCGGCGGCAGAGGGAGGCCGGTCACCGTGACCGTCACCTGCTGTACGGGCGGCGGGGTGGGCGGCGACGACTCTCCGGCCGGACGCGGAGTGCGACCGGCGACCAGCAGCGCGGCGACGAGCAGGCCGCCAGCGAGCCCGGCGAGGCCGGTCACGACGACATAACCCCAGGTGGGAGCGGTGTCCGACATCCGGCACCTCCTCGCCGCACGGTCACTCGGCTACGAGGGTTTCGTCGCGTTGATCATAGGCGTCGTTACGCACTGTGTAACTTGATATATACCGACTCAACTTATATAACACTAACCCTATGAGGGGGATTCTTCGCTCGCCGGACTTCCGGCGGCTCTGGCTCGCCGACGGCCTCAGCCAGGTCGGCAACCGCATCGACTTCCTAGTCATCCCGCTGCTGGCCACCACGACGCTCGCCGCGTCAGTGGCCGAGGTTTCGCTGCTGCGGACGCTGAGCACGCTTCCGTACCTGGTGCTCGGGCTGCAGGTGGGCGCGTGGTGCGACCGGATGCGCAACCGGCCGGTGCTGATCACCGCCGACCTCGGGCGCGCGGTGCTCATCGGCTCGGTTCCGGTCGCCGCGCTGTTCGGGTCGCTGACGCTGGGCCAGCTGTACGTCGTCGTGCTGCTGGCCGGCGTGTTCACCGTCTTCTTCAACGTCGCGCATCAGACCTACCTGCCGAACCTCGTCGAGCGCGGCGAACTGCCGGACGCGAACGCCCGGCTGCAGACGAACCTGTCCGTCGCCGCGATCGCCGGGCCCGGCCTCGGCGGGATGATCGTGCAGTTCGTCGGGGGCGCGGGCGCGATGGCGCTCGACGCGTTGACCTACCTGTGGTCCGCGGCGTGGCTGCGCCGCATTCGCACGCCTGATGTGCGGCCCGAGCCCGCTGAGCGGAACCTGCGCCGGGAAATCGGCGAAGGCTTGCGGACGGTGTTGCACAATCCGATCCTGCGCGCGATCACCATCCACAGCGCCGTTTCGAGCCTGTTCCAGTCGATGTTCATGGCGGTCTCGGTAGTGTTCTCGGTCCGCGACCTGCACCTCGAACCATTCATGATCGGACTGGTCAGCACCGTCTCGCTGACCGGAGCACTGCTGGCCAGCCTGGTCGCCCAACGTCTCGGCACCCGCTTCGGTGCGGCGAGGGCGCTGTACATCGGCGGTGCCGTGTACAGCGTTTCGTTCCTGCCCAACGCTTTCGCGACGCCGGGGTGGGGTGTCGCGTGGTACATCGCCGGCGGGATCGCGTCGAGCTTCGGCATCATCGTGCTCGGCGTGTTCGAGACGAGCTTCCGGCAGGCGATCACCCCGCACGAGCTGCTCGGCCGCGTCTCGTCGGTGTCGCAGACGGTCATTTTCGGCGTCGCCCCGCTCGGCAGCCTGCTCGGCGGCTTCATCGCCGAACTCACGACAACCCGCGTCACGCTGTACGTGTCCGGCATCGGAATCCTTGCGGCGTCGGCAATTCTGATCGCTTCGCCGCTTCGCAAGATGCGCGACTTACCGGACTAGCTGCGTGCGCGGTCGAGAAGAATGAGCGGGACGGCAAGCGCGGCGAGAACGGCTCCGATGAGGCTGACCCACGTGAGGGCTTGAGTGAGCACGGCTGCCGCCAAGACGGGCGTCGCGCTGATTCCCAGTTGAAAGGCCGACACCGTGGTTGCCCCGGCGAGCATGGGGGCGTCGGCCGCGATGGCGAAGACCCGGCCGTAGATCGCGGGGTTCACCACGAAAGCGGCGATCCCGAGCAGGAACACTGTGGGAATCACGGCCCACGAGCGGTGGATCGCGAAGACCAGGACGATCGAGAGGACCGCGATCGCGACGGCTCCGCTCAGCAGCGCGGCGTGCGGTCGATGGTCTGAGATTCGTCCGCCGATGGACAGACCGACGAAAGCTCCGACTCCGAAGAGCGCGAGGATCGCGGGAATCCAGACCGTGGGGACGCCGGTGATCTCGGCGAGCATGGCCGAGAGGTAGTTGAAGGTGATCATGTACGCCGCGGTGGTCAGGATCGTGATCCCGAAAATGCCCCAGAGCCGCGGTTTGCGAAGCGTAGCCAGCTCTCGCGCCACGCTTGGTCGCGCCGCCGGCCGGTTCACCGCGGGGATGCCGAGCGAGCAGGCGACGATTCCGGCGAGCGTCAATGCGACCACGGCCCAGAATCCGCCGCGCCATTGAGTGAAGTGGCTGAGCAAGGTGCCCGCTGGTCCGCCAGCGATCATCGCCACGCTCAAGCCGCTGACCACGACCCCAGAGGCGCGGGCGTTGCGGTCCGGGGTGACCAGGCCGATCGCGGTCACCGAAGCGACGGCGAAGAAACGGCGTAGGCGACGCCCGAGACCACCCTGCTCACCAGCAAGACCTGGTAGTCGCCCAGCAGTCCAGCGACGACACTGACCGCGAACACTCCTTGCGTGAGCAGCAGCGCGGTGCGCCGGGGCCAGCGCAAGCTGAGCACGGCGAACGGCGGGCCGCCGAGGACGACACCGAGCGCGAACGCGGTGATGAGAAACCCTGCTGAGGACAGCGAAACCTGGAGATCGTCGGCCACTGCGGGCAGTACGCCCGCCAGAAGAAACTCCGCGCTGCCCATCGCGAACAGGCTGAAAGCGAGCAGGTACACGCCGACGGGCAGTCGCGCGGAGTTCCGCGGCTTTTCGACAGTCTCGCTGGTCATGAACGGTTGAACCTCCGTGATCTGGGAGCACCTCTGCGTCCAGCTTCGGAAGGCTCGACCGGAAGCGGCAAGAAACGTTGCCGTTTCCGGGACGCATTGGTTGACTGCGCCGCATGAACGACCACCCCGCCGTCGACGCCGTGCTCGAACAGATCGCGCCCCGGCTGCGGCGCGCCCGGGACGATCGGGGCGTCAGCCTCGCCGAACTGTCGCGGTCCACCGGCATCTCGACCAGCACGCTGTCCCGGCTGGAATCCGGGCAGCGCAAGCCGAGCCTCGAACTGCTGTTGCCGATCACCGCGGCGCTGGGCATCCCGTTCGACGAGATCGTCGCCGCGCCCCGGATCGTCGACCCGCGCGTGCCTCAGCAGGCCGCCAAGCGGGACGGGCGAGTGCTGATCCCGCTGTCCCGGCATCAGGGAGAACTCCGTGCCTACAAACAGATCATCCCGGCGCGCGACGAAGAGCCTCAGCCGCGCAGCCACGACGGGCACGAGTGGCTCTACGTGCTTCGCGGACGCCTACGCGTACGCCTGAGCGACCACGACTTCATCATGGGGCACGGCGAAGCAGCCGAGTTCGACTGTCACATCCCGCACTGGTTCGGCGCCGCCGGCAAGGGCGACGTCGAAATCCTCAGCCTCTTCAGCAAATCCGGCGAACGCATCCACTTACGCGTCGGCCGTCGCGACTAGACCTTGCGCAGACCGTCGAGCAGTACGCGCACGAGATGCCGGCTGTCCGGCGTAAACCGCTCCACCGCGAGCGCGCCGACGATGAGCGCGCGCAGGTCTTCACCGTCGATGTCGGCGCGTACAGCGCCTACGGCCTGCGCGCGTTCCAGCAGCGCGGTGAGGTTCACGCGAAACCGCTCCGCTGCTTCAGCCTTGTACGCGGAACCGCTTGTCTCACCGAGCGCTTCGCAGATTGCGCGGTTACGCGACGCCTGCTCGATGACGCGCGTGAAGTAGTCGTAGAACGCTTCGCCCGGCGCGTCGGAGTCGATCAACTCCTGCGCCTCGACGCCGTACTGCTCCAGCCGCTCCACCACGACCGCCTGGAACAGCGCTTCCTTGCTGGGAAAGTGCCGATAGACGGTGCCCGCGCCGACACCCGCGAGCCGCGCGATGTCGTCGAGCGGCACCGAGAGCCCGTCGACGGCGAAGGCCGCTTCGGCGGCAGCCAGCACGCGGGCGCGGTTCCTCCGCGCGTCCGCGCGGAGCGCAGGCTTCTCCACCGGCCATCTCCTCTGCTCTCAAAGTGGTGCGGTCGTCCGATTCTTCCCCGGAACGATCGCCGCCGCTTCTGACCGTGTCCCAGATCTCCAGGCCGTCGTTGACAACCGGAGTTTGAACTCCGTATCTTCGTAAGCGGGTGCCCCGTTCCGATTATCCCCCTGTCTTCCCGAATGAGGTTTCTGATGCCCCGCACCGTGTCCGAAGTGGCCGAGATCGTCGCGAACGCGCTGAGCGCCTTCGACGCCGCGCCGTTCGCTGACGTCCTCGCCGAGGACGCCGTCTACGAAATCCCGTTCACCGGCCACCGCTCGGCCGGCCGCGACGCCGTGCTGGCCACGCTCGGCGCGGGCAGCGCCGTCGCGGCCCGGATCGGCCTGGAGAAAGTCGAGGTCACCACTACCGAAACCGCGGACGGGTTCGCCGTCGAACTCGTCGCCGAGGGCCGCAATCCGCACACCGGCCACAGCTATCGGATCCCGTCGTCGGCCGGACTGCTGACCGTGCGGGACGGCGAGATCACCCGGTACCGCGACTACCCGAACAACGGCGCGGCAACCACGTTGCACGGGACGAAGGAGGTCTTCCAACGCTTCCTCGACGCGGCCGTCGACAACCGCTGGGACGACCTCGCCGACCTGTACTCCGAGGACGTCGTGATCGAAATCCCGTTCGCGCCGGCGGGCGTGCCGAAGGTGACGCGCGACCGCGAGGAGTTGCGCAAACGCTTTCACGAGGCAGGACAGCGGCGGCGGATCACCAAGTCGGACCGGGTGGTCGTGCACGAGACCGGCGACCCGGAGGTGCTGGTGGCGGAGTACGACCTGCACGGGGAGTTCGAGGGCAAGCCGTACGTGTCGACGTACGCGATGGTGCTGACGGTGCGCGACGGGCGGATCGTGCACTCCCGGGACTACTCGGGCGCGCCTAGGTTCGAGGAGTAGTCCCGCGGAGGTCGTGGTCCGCGCCTGGAGCCGCGAACTCCAGCAGTAATGCACCTTCAGCCTCGATCTCCGTGCGTTCGGCGGCGGTCAGCTTCCGGAACGGCTCGATCTCCAGCGTCGCCGACGTCTTGTCCTGCCGGAGCTTCCAGGTGCCGGCGACCTGACCGTCGACCAGGAAAGTGGGGCGCATCCCGTTGCCGGTCATGACGCGTTTGCGGTCTTCGACGGAGATCACCCGGGTGCGGTCGGCGTGCGAGGCCAGCAGGTTGTCGTACTCGGGCAGGAAGCGGGCCGGTGCGTGAGTCTCGGCGGCGGGACGGGGCGCGTCCGGCAGATCGAACAGTTCTGCCCCGCCTTCGTCCCGGAAAACCGCCAGCCTCGGCCGCAGGCCTTCCAGGACCGGACGCAGCCGGGTCCGGCCGGCCCAGGCCTGTACGTCGGCGGCCGAGGCCGGGCCGAAGGCGGCGAGGTAGCGCAGCACGATCTGCTCGGCGTCCGCGGCGGAGGCCGGTTCGGTTCCGGTCCAGTCGGCCGCCGCCGCGTACCGAGTCGTGCCGCCGACGCCCCAGACCGCCCGCGGCGGCACCTGCACCAGCGGCACTCGGTTGCGCACGACGGTGGCGAGCGCGTGGGGGTCGCGGTCGGGCCACTGCTCGTGCAGCGCCGCCCGGAGTTCCTTGGGGGTAAGAGGCCGGGCGCGAAGCAGCGCCCGGCCCGACTCCGCCACGGCCGCGCGGTCCAGACCGGCCAGCGGCGCCTTGAACGCGGTGTCGAGTTCGCGGTCGAGCGCATCTTGCGACCACGGACGCAAGGCGCGGTAGTCCGCCACGGTGACCAGGTGCACGGTGCTGCGCATCAGGGCGACCCGCACCAGGCGGCGTTCGGTCAGCGCGTCCGCCAGGTCGGCAGTGCCGAACTCCCGAACCCGGCTCCAGAGCCCGAAGTAAGGCGCATACGGTGCCTGCGCTTGCAGGCCGACCAGCCGCGCGACCGACTCCTCGACGGTCGCGTCGGCTCGTTCCAGCAGCCACTGGCGGGCCAGCAGGGCTCGTCCTAAAGCTCGTCGCCCGAGTGTCACAGTGCGGTCCTTTCGATCAGCTGCTGAAGTCGGCTCGGTGATCCGCGGTCCACTGGGCATAGCTGCGGGCCGGGTGCCCGGTGATCTGCTCGACGAGGTCGTTGACCGGCGCGGGTTTGCCGACCGTCTGTGCCATGAGGTCGAACAGGGCCGCCAGGAATTCGGGGTCCATGAACTGGCTCATCTGTTCGCGGACGGGTTCCGGGTCGAGGTCTTCGATCGCGAGCGGGCGGCCCAATGTCTCGCCGAGAACCCGGACCTGGTCCCTCTGAGTCAGCGACTCCGGGCCGGTCAAGTCGTAGGCCTGCCCCGCGTGCCCGCCGCCGGTCAGGATCCGCGCGGCGACCTCCGCGACGTCTCGCTCGTGCACAGCGCTGAACGCCGCTTCCGCATACGGCGCACGGATGACGTCGCCGCCCTGGAGCTGCATCGCGAAGGTCAGCGAGTTGATGGCGGGGAACAGCAACCGCAAGAACGTCCACTCGATGCCGGTCTCCTCGACGGCCCGCTCCACGTCGCGGTGGTACTGGGCGATCACGTCGGGCTGTTGCTCGGCACCGGGAACGACCGCTCCCGAGGACAGCAGCACCAGCCGCCGCACCCCGGCCTGGACCGCGGCCGCGAGCAGCGGAGCGACGTCCATCCCGTACTGGAGCACCAAGAGAGCGGCCTCGACACCGGCCAGCGCCGGCGGCAGCGTCTCGGGCTTGGTCAGATCTCCGCGGACGACGTCGACGCCGTCCGGGAGCCCCGCCCGCTCCGGCGCACGGGTCAGCGCCCGCACCGGGGCACCCGCGGCGACCAGCTCTTCCACTGCCTGACGTCCGAAGTGGGCCGTGGCTCCGATGACGAGATACATGCGTCGTTCCTCCGTGCGGTTCGTTTCCTGACTTGTTCTCGACCGTAGGAGCGGATTAGGCAAACTACGTTCCTATTCGCGCGGGATACTGAAAAAATGCTGGAAACCTCGGCGCGGCTGCTGCGCTTGCTCTCGCTGCTCCAGACGCCCCGCGAGTGGACCGGAGCCGAACTGGCCGAACGGCTGTCGGTGAGCGCCCGCACCATCCGCAACGGCGTGGAACGCCTGCGCACCCTCGGCTATCCGGTGCACGGCAGCCGCGGCGCGGTCGGCGGCTACCGGCTCGGCGCCGGGGCCGCGCTGCCGCCGCTGCTGCTCGACGACGAGGAGGCGGTCGCGGTGGCGATCGGGCTGCGCACTGCCGCCGGAGGCACGATCACCGGAGTCGAGGAGACTTCACTGCGCGCGCTGGCCAAGCTGGAGAAAGTCCTGCCCGCGCGGCTCCGGCGGCGGGTCGAAGCCATCCAGCGCTACGCCGTCGCGGTGCCCAGGGACGACCTCGGCCCCCGGGTGGACGCGGACGTTCTCAGCACCCTCACCGCTGCCTGCCGCGACCACGAACGCGTGCGGTTCGGCTACCTCGGCCACGACGGCGCCGAGAGCAGGCGAGACGTGGAGCCGTACCAGCTGGTCAACTGGGGACGGCGGTGGTACCTCGTCGCGTTCGACATCGAGCGGGCCGACTGGCGGACCTTCCGGGTGGACCGAATCAGCCCGCGCACCCCGGGCGGCCCTCGGTTCGTTCCCCGCCCGCTTCCGGAGGAGGCCGTCGACCGGGTCCGCCGGGGCGCGTCGTCAGCCTCGTGGCGCTACCGGGCGCGGGTCTTGGTGGAGGTGCCCGCGGAGCGGCTTGCGGAGCGGATCAATCCCGCCATCGGCGCTGTTACGCCGGTTGATGACAACCGGTGTGTGCTGGATACGGGGGCGGACAGCGTGGAGACTCTTGCTGTTCATTTGGGTTCGCTCGGCGTCGATTTCACGGTGACTGAGCCGCCCGAACTCGTTGAAGCGTTGGGGGTTCTTGGGGAGCGGTACCGGAGGGCTATCGCATCGGAGTCGTGAGTCCGCGTCAACGAACGGCAAGCTCCCAAGCGTGGTCGCTGTCGGGCTGGTCAAACCAGACGACCTGCGCCTCGGACGTGACGGTAAGCCCGAAGCGACCCCAACCGGGACGACCGAGGTCAGTCCAAACACGGTGAGCGTTCTCGACAAGACTCCAGAGACGCCGGGGCCCGCCTTCGGCGACCGGGTGCAGGCCATGCTCGACGGCGAAGGCGACCTCGGCCCAGGAACCGTCCGGAGTAGCCAGCCAGGAAGCAGCGGGCGGGGCTTCGTCTCCGGTAAGGGTGTAGCCGTAGGAGATCTCCGGTCCGAGATCGAAAGATGCGAGAAACCAGACCAGCAGTGAGGTCCACGGGGTATTCGGATCCAGTTCGGTTGCCCGGTGTTCGGCCCGCGCGTGGTTTCGCTCGACCCGGAAGCCGACAGGGTGCGCGGCCGGAGCGTGCCGCAGGTCCATGAACGCGGCGTAGGTCGGGGCGAAGCGCCCCTCGGCTCGGTCGCCCCACCGGACGAGGCGGACAAGACTGCCGGCTCCTGGCGCAGGCTTGAGGTCGGCCAGGATCACTCCGCCGGGACGAACTTGGTCGACCCAGGCCCGCGGAATCGCCGGGACGGCGCAGGTGGCGATGATCGCGTCGAACGGCCCGTGCTCCGGCAGGCCAGCCGATCCGTCGCCGGCGACCAGGGTCGGGTGGCGGCCGAGTTCGGCAAGCCGCTGACGGGCCAGCGCGACAAGGCGGGGTTCGACATCGACCGAGAACACGTTGTCATCGCCAAGCTGATGCGCCAGCAGAGCGGCGTTGTACCCCGTACCAGTGCCGATCTCCAGCACCCGCGCCCCGCTGGCAAGGCACAAGGCTTCGATCATCCGGGTCATCAGCCCCGGCTGGGTCGAAGACGACAGCACTGACCTGCCGCCCGTGGGCTTCTCGGTGAGCGCGGTGATCAGCGGGGTATTGGCATAGACCGCGGCGAGGTCGCCGGCGTGCTCGGTCCAGCTGCCGTCAGCTGCCTGCCGGTGAAAAGCGGGGACGAACACGTGCCGCGGCGTCGCGCGGATCGCCTCGGCCAGCCGCGGATCGGTCAGTTTGCCCGCAGCGAGCAATTCGTCGGCGAGCCGGGCGGCATGCGTGCCCCATTCGACCTCGACGGCGCTGTCGTCGGTCATCACGAACGCCCCGGCGAGCGAGGCGTGAGCAGGTCGGCCAGCGCGGCGGTGATCGGGGCTCCGGTCTGCGCTTCCAGCCAGCCGTACTGACCTGACGAATTGCTTTCGAGAAACCAGAACCCGTTCTCGTCGATCGCGAAATCCACTGCGGTGTAGGCCAAGCCGAGAGCAGCCAGGTAGCGGCGCAGCCCCTTTTCGACCTCAGGCGGCGTGTCGGTCAGCCGATAGCGCAGAGCGGCGAAATCAGCTCGCCAGTCCACCCGCGCCGCAGGCGAATCCGCGGAGATGGCGATGGTGAACATCCGCTCGCCGATCACGACCACCCTCGCTTCGTGCGTTTTGTTCACCCAGCGTTGCAACTGGGTGGCGGTGGAGGCGACACCGCTCAGTTCTTCGAGGTCACCGGCGGTGAGCCGGCGGGTGTAAGCGATCTTGAGCTGGCCCCCCTCCGTGATCGTATTCGGTCCAAGCGATTTGCAAATCGTGTCGGCGACGCCGTGTTCGCGAGCGAACTGAGCCGCGGCGGCCGGGGAGTTGGTGACTTGGGTCGGCTGAACCTTCAGTCCGCAAGCCGCGGCGGTGGCCAGCTGGAGCGGTTTGAACATCGCGTCCGCCGCACGGTTGGGATGATTGACCCAGAGCACCGGCAGCGCCGCGAGCACGCCGCCGAGGCCGAGCCGCGCCTCGCGATGGGCATAAGCGCGCTCGACTTCAGTCAGCGTGGCAGGGAAATCGAAAGCCGCGGGGTCGCGGTACCAAATCGCGCCGATGGCCTCCAACTCGACGGTTCGATGTTCGGTGCACAACGCTCCGCGCCAGCGCCCGTCGCGCCCGATGCGGGCGTCCAACGACAGACGCTGGGGAAACCAGGCCGTGTCCGCACGGAACACGTCCACTCCGCGCCTGCCAAGCTCCCGTACGACGGCATCGACCGGAGCGTCGGCCTCCTGGGCGAAGATCGCCACCGTTTCTGGCGCGAGGCTCATGATTCTTCCCAGCCCCAGTTCTCCTCCGGGCCTTCATCACCGTCTGTGGAGGACTTGGTCTTCCAGTCTTTCCCCAACGTCTCGACCAGCGGACGGTCCTGTCCGTCGACGGCGACCTGCTTTTCGGGGCAATAGCGGAACTCCCTCCGCGCCGGAGCGTCGACCGGAATCGCGCGGGCCAGCCCGAACGGCCGAGTGCCAGCCGGGCCAGTCTGGTCAGCGAAAACGGGCTGGTGGATCAAGTAGCGCAAAGCCGCCGACGCCAACGGATTAGCGGCTGGATCGGGCTCGGCGATATCGCTCGTGATGGACATCGGCTCTTGGCTCCTTCTTCCCTGGACCGGACCTGATCGACAGTAGAAAGGCCCTGACCAGGCGAGAATCCCTTCGTGCCAGGTCCGCACCGGGTGTGCCAATCACGCAAATCAGGTTGTCTCGGTAGCGGATCGACTACTGTTGGTGCATTGAATGCACGCCCGCGAAGGCCAGGGGAAGGGTTGTGCCGGACTGGTGGTCATCTGCGCTGTGGGACGCCGCTCGTTGCGGCGACCACCCCGCGGTGCTGCGCCGTGCCCGCGAAGAACTCGGCTGGTCCCAGTGCGAGCTCGGTGACCGCTTCGGGTGTTCGGCTTCGACGATTTCTCGATTCGAGAACGGGAGGCGCGGGCTACGCGACCTTGCTGTGCTGCGCCGCTTCGCGACAGTCCTCGGTCTGCCCGCTGAAGCGTTCGGCCTTGCGAGCGGGTCTGCCGAACGGCCTGCCTCCCGTGCGAGAACCGGATCCGCTCCTAGGGTGAGTCACGACCTGAGTCAGGAAAGGGATGATCCGGTGCGACGACGCGCATTCCTGCTCGCTGCGAGCGGCGGCATTGCCGGTACCGCGTTCAGCGCACCGCGCGCTTCGGCTGCTGACGGGATGGAAGTCGACCCGGCCGCGTTCCTGACCCGTCGCCTTCAAGGAGTTCTCCTCGGCACCTCCACAGCGGCCGAACCAGTCCCGGTCGCCACGCTTCAAGCCGTGTTGACGAGCGCGCAGGCTGACTTTCGCGCCTGTCGCTACCTGGAACTGGCCGCGCGGCTGCCCGAATTGATCACCACCGCCGAAGCGACGCACGGACAAAGCGCTGCGCCGGCCTCGGCAGGCATCGTGACGCAGTCGTACAACCTCGCCACCCGCGCGTTGGTCAAGCTGGAAGCAAGCGGGCTGGAGTGGATCTCCGCCGACCGGGCCATTCGCGCCGCTGCTGATGCGAACGACCCGTTGGCCTTGGCCGAAGCGCAGCGGCTGCTCGGTTCAGCATGCCGGCGGGCGGGCGACTACGGCCGGGCCCGGGAACTCACCCTGACCGCCGCCGATCAGCTGGACCTCCGCGGGAAGAGCCCCGAACCGAGGCATCTGGCCTTGTACGGGGTGCTGATGTGCTCGGCGGGCTACGCCGCCGCCCGGGCCAGCGACCACGACCGCGCCAGCGATCTCCTGAACGAGGCCAGTGCGACCGCGACCAGGCTCACCGACAACTCAGCCCGGCAAGCGCTGGCCGCCAATGTGGTCAGCCACCGGGTCTCCGCCGAGTACGTACTGGGCAACGCCGGTTCCGCCCTGGATCACGCTCGCGCCGCGCAGCTCGGCCAGTTCCCCGATACCGAACGGCGTGCCCGGTTCCTCGTCGACGTCGCCCTGTGTTTCGCGCAATGGAACAAGCCCGACCGCGCGTACCGGACTCTGCTGGCCGCCGAACGGACCGCACCCGGCGAAGTCCGCACCCGCGCGACCGTTCGCCATCTGGTGGGCGACCTGGTGCAGCATCCTCGGCAGGCATCGCTGCCCGGTCTGCGTCAGCTCGCTATTCGGACTCACGCACTGGCCTAGGCACTACTGAGTCGCGGTCTGGGAAGCCCCAGGAGTGAACACATGCTCCACCACCCCCACCGTCCAATCCCACACCCCCGGCACCAGCAGCACCCCCACCAGCGCGAACACCGGGAACACCAGCCGCGTCTCCACCTTCTTCCCGGTGTGCAGCCGGAGCGGCTTCGGCGGGCGGAGTTCGTACCAGGTCTCCCCCGCGATCGGCAGCGGGAACAGGAACGGGCATCCCGACTCGGTCAGCGAATCGCCGAGGCAATGCACGAAACAGCCGGCCGCGACGGCCACCCCCAGCCAGCCTGAGATGTCCGCCAGCTGGGCCACTCGGTCATCGGGCGCGGTGAAGTACCACCAGGCCACCGCGCCGCCGTAGGGCAGCAGCAGCCAGTCGCCCAGTGCGGCGACGGCGAGCAGGAGTCCGAATAACAACACGCCCAGCACGGCCCAAGCTCCGCCGGCGGAACAGCCGGCGGAGGTGGCCGCGCCGAGGGCGACGGCGAACAGCAGGGTGTGCGAGAGGTGCCGGTGCGTGCCGGTCACCTTTTCGTCGCGCGGGCCCTTCGTCAGGGCGTATACCGCTGCGGACACCCGGCGCAGCAGCCAGGACAGCGCGCCGGTCAGCCAGCCGAACAGGCGGGTCGCGCTGGCGCTGGGATGGTCAAGGTCCGGCAGCAGCGCGAACCCGGCCGTGGTGGCCGCGAAGACCACCGCCTGGTGCACTGAGCCGACGCCGACCGCGGGCGCGAGGGCGAGGCCCGCGCACCAGCCGGTCAGGGCGTGCGTGCGCCCCATCATGATGGTTATCCCCCAGGTCGCGGACCACTTACTAAACCGGCGCGACCGTATCGGGAGATCAGGCCGGAGGTTCCTCCGACACGCTCAGGTGTTCGGCCACGCCGGTGAGCTCGATCACCCGGCTGACCGCCGGGCTCGGCACGACCTCGAGTTCGACGTTCTGTTCCCCGGCCTGCCGCTGGGCGTGCAGGACGACGTTCAGCGCCGAAGAGTCGAAGAAGGTCACCCCGGTGAGGTCGGCCACCACGCGGCGGGAATTCTTGTCCGCGATCAATCCGGCAAGAGCTTCCTGCAGCTGCGGGCTGGTGAGCAGATCGAGCTCACCCGTGACCACCACCCTCGGCTCGGCGGCCGCGGTGTCCAGCGTGATGCCGAATCCGGGCGGAGTGGCGTTCTGGTCGGCTGCGGGCATGCAGTTTCTCCTCGTCAGGCGCTGCTCCTGCGCCGGTACGCGCCTGTAGTACTCAAGCGGCAACCGTGTCACGGTCCCAAGCATCTGGAGACTCAACCCTAACCCAGTGGGTGACCGCCGCCGCGTCGGCACATGGCTACACCTTGGCGCGCGGGCGCCCGGCGGACGCACAGGAGCCCGCGCACCGCAGGTGGGCGCGCGGGTCGTGGGCGGGACAGGTCAGGCGGACACCGTCTTGCGCTTCGCTCGCCGTTCGCGCATGAACAGCTCGCGGCGCTCGATCTCGCCGAGCCCGCCCCAGATTCCGTACGGCTCTTCGACCGTCATCGCGTGCTTGCGGCACTGCGCCAGCACCGGGCAGGTGTGGCAGATCGCCTTCGCGCGGGACTCGCGGCGCTCGCGCGCGGAGCCGCGCTCATTGTCGGTATGGAAGAACAGGCTGCTGTCCGCGCCTCGGCACGAGCCTTGAAGCTGCCACTCCCACTCCTCGGCCACCACGTTGGGCAGTCGGCTCACGTCAGCCATGTCGTCCCCACCTTTCCCGGGATGCACTCGACGGCTACATGCCCGCCGGTCGCGGCGGTCAAACCCGGGTTTGGTTTGCTCACCCCCCGGGCATGTGGCAGATCGGGCACGAAAGACTGGCGTGGCACGCCGGAGAGAGGACAGCACGTGGAGGAGAACGCCCCGCTCGAGCGCGAGGACGCACAGCTCATCGAGGTGCGGACGGCGGCTATCCCGCACGTGGTGCCCACTCTGCGCACCATCGTGGCCGACATCGCCATGCGGCAGGACTTCGACCTGGACGCGGTCGAGGACCTGCGGATGGCCGTGGACGAGGCCTGTTCGATGCTGCTGCCCTCGGCCGCCGACGGCAAGCTGACCTGCGTGTTCTCCTGGCTGGAGGGCCGGATCGAGGTCACTGTGTCGGTGGTCTCCGACCGCGCCGACCACGGCGACGAGACGGGTCTGTCCTGGCAGCTGCTGACCGCGCTCGCGACGTCGGCGCGGCGCACCGTGACCCCGGCCAACGGCCGGTACCTCTCCCGGGTGCAACTGGTCCGGGAGAGTGAGGCGGCCAGCTCGTGACGAACCCCGCCGGCGGCGACAAGCCCACCGACGTGGCAGGCCTGTTCCACGAGCTGACCGAACTGCCCGACCGTTCCCCGCGCCGCGAGGAGATCCGGGACCGGCTGGTGCGCGAGCATCTCGAACTGGCGCGCAACCTCGCCCGGAAGTTCCGCAACCGCGACGAGGCGATGGACGACCTCGTGCAGATCGCGACCGTCGGCCTCATCCACGCCGTCGACCGCTACGACCCCGCGCAGGGCACCGACTTCCTGGCCTTCGCCGTGCCGACGATCTCCGGCGAACTGCGCCACCACTTCCGCGACAACAGCTGGTCGGTCCGGGTGCCGAGACGGCTCAAGGAACTCAACGCGACGATCTCGGCCGCGCGCGAGGAGCTGACCGTGCGGCTGTCGCGCGCGCCGAAGCCCAGTGAGATCGCGCGTCATCTCGGCGTGCCGATCGAGGACGTCTACGAGGGCCTGCGGGCCGGGCAGGGCCGGTACGGGGCCTCGCTGGACAACCTGCTGGAGAACTCCGCGCACACGCGCTTCGGCGCGCCGGACGCGAACCTCGGCCAGGCCGAACTGCGCGAGGCGCTGCGGCCGATGCTGGACAGTCTTCCCGAGCGCGAACGCAAGATCGTGGCGTTGCGCTTCGGGTCCGGGATGAGCCAGTCGGACATCGCGCGCCGCGTCGGGGTTTCCCAGATGCAGGTGTCCCGATTGCTCGCCGCGACGCTGAAAAAGCTCCGTACCGGACTGGCCGAGACTGACATCACCGAGGGCACCTGATTCGCCTTCGGCCGAGTTGGGTAAACACCACATGCGAGCACAGCGGTCGGGAGGTGCGGAAGCCATGACGACGTCGAGGATGCCAACCAGGAGCACCGGGGCGGCCGCCGCCACCGTGCGCCTGGAGCTCCCGGACGACGTCACCGCGCCCGCCATCGCGCGAGCCCAGGTCCGCGCCGCGCTCGCCCAGCTCGACGTTCCCGCCCAGGTGCGCGACGACGTGCTGCTGGCGACCTCCGAACTCGTCACCAACGCCTTCGAGCACGGCGACCGGCCGGACCGGCTGGAGCTCCGACTCGAGCACGGCGAGCTGATGGTTCGGGTCTTCGACACCTCTGCCTCCATTCCGCAGCTGAAAGAACCGGTCGCCCCGTCCGCGGCGCGCAGCCGGGGGCTGATGCTGGTGCGCGCGCTGTCGCGGCGCTGGGGCTACGACCCGGCCGAGGGCGGCAAGTGCGTCTGGGCGGCGTTCGGCCTCGGCTGACGACGCCCGCCCGCCACGAGCCCGGCCGCGCCGAGCGCTCCCAGCCCGACCCCGAGCCAGCCCGCGATCATCCGCGGCCGTTCGGCCACCGCGCAGCCGTCCTCGCCGTGCGCCTCGGCGATCAGCCAGCCTTCCGGCGCGCTGAGCGCCGTGCCGCAGCCGATCCGGACGCTCGTGGTGTCGGCCGGCGGATCGCCCTGGCCGAACATATTCGCGGGCAGTCCCAGCATCTGGTCGCTTCGCGTTCCGTAGATCGTCTGGACGTCGGTGGGGTTTCCGTTGCCGTCGAGGTAATAAAGGGCAGTCACCGGCAGCAGGAAGAACACGATCCCGGCGATGAAGGCCGCCGCGCTCGCGAGCCCGATCCACAGCGCCGGACGCCGGGCGAGGGCCAGGCGCGGTTCGCCGGGGAATGGCTGGTGAGCCGGGCCGCGGGACGGCGCGGGGCGGGGATCGTCGGTCATCGTCGAGCCTCCTGATCGGGAGTTGCCGACCCGGTTGTAGTCCGCTCCGCCGGGACGGGTCCCGGGGCGGCGCTGTCCGGTTTTGTCTCGTTCGCTCCCGTTGCCGGTGCCTTACGCTCGCCGGATGCTGGACGCAATCGGGGTGACTGGGGACGAGGAGCGGGTCTACCGGCTCCTCGTCGGGATGTTCGACGCCGGACCGCGTCAGGTGGCCGAGCAGCTCGGGCTCAGCCCGGCGCAGGTGTCGGCGATCCTGCGTTCGCTGCACGCCAAGGGACTGGTCAGCCTGGTCGCCGGCGACGAGCCGAAGTACGCGCCGTCGCCGCCGGACGTCGCGTTCGGGCCGTTGCTGATGCGCGGGCAGGAATCGCTGGAGTGGGCGCGCACCGCGGTGAGCCGGATGGCCGAGGAGTACCGCGGCGGCGCGCGGCGGCGGGACGCGACGCAGCTGGTCGAGGTGATCACCGGCAGCGCGGCGATCCGGCAGCAGCTGACGAACATCCAGGTCGGCGCCCGGCACGAACTGCTGTGGTTCTGCCGGGCCGGGCACATCGCGATGGCGTCCGGCGAGAACGCCGACGAGTACGACGCGCTCGCCCGCGGCGTGCGGTACCGGGTCGTGTACGAGCGGGCGATGCTGGAAGAGCCCGGCATGATCGAGAACGTCGCGCATGGGATCCGGCACGGCGAGGAGGCGCGGTCGTCGACCGTGGTGCCGGTGCGGCTGGCGATCGCCGACGGCACCATCGCGTTGTGCCCACTGGTGCAGAACCTCGACGGCTCCGGCGAACCGACCGCCGCGCTGATCCGCGACAGCAGTTTGCTGGCCGCGCTGATCGCGTTGTTCGAGAGCTATTGGGAACGCGCGTGGCCGCTGCGCGCGGACGGGACTCCGCAAGACGCGGAACGGACGCCCGGCGGCTCTGGCCCGGATCGGGACGAGCTGCATCTGTTGTCGCTGCTGGTCGCGGGGGTCACCGACAAGGCGATCGCCACGCGGCTCGCGGTGAGCCAGCGGACCGTGCAGCGCCGGATCCACGACCTGATGTCCCGGATGAACGTGCAGACCCGGATGCAGCTGGCGTGGGAGGTCAGCAGGCAGGGCTGGCTCGACGAGCCTGCGGCAGCCGGATAACCGCGAGGGGTTATCCGGCTGCCTCTTTCTCAGGAGAGCCCGTAGGCCCGGATCACTGTCTGCTGCACCGCGTTCCCGTCGGCGTCGGACCCGTGCACGCGCAGGGAGACGAAGCCGTTGGTCCGGTCCAGCCGCGGATGGTCGACCACGGCGCGGAAGCGGCCGTCGCCGATGCCGTCCACCCGCTTGACATTCGTCCATGTGCGACCGTCGTCATAGGACACTTCGACGGTCAGCCGCGGATTCTTGGGCGCTGCCATGCCGTCCTGGTTGCGGACGGTGAACTCGACCGGCAGTGAACGCCCGGCGCGCGCCTTCTGCGTCAGATCGGTCTGCACGCCGTAATCCACCTGCAGCAACGGAAGCAGGTCCGTTTTGCCTTCGGCGGGCCGCTTCGACCCGAAGGTCCACGACGTTTCGGTGTGCGTGCCGTACACCCAGTCCGGAGTGGACTTGGTCAGCGACAGGTCGAGCCGGTACTTCGCCGGGTCCGCCGAGGCGGGGAACTTGCCCCACGCCGCCGGGCCTTCCTTGACGAGATTTCCGTCCTGGTAAAGCTTCGCGCTCACCTGGTCCGGCTCCTCGCCGAGTCCCGATTCGGAAAACGCGTAGTGCGAGGTTTCCGGGTCAGCGAACTCCGGGATGCGGAAGGCGAAAGTGTCGCCGGTACGCGAGGTTTCCAGTCCAGCACCGCGCGGGATCGCCGGACGGACCACTGGCGCGTACCAGTTTTCCGTCGCCCGCTGCCCGGGGCTGAACGTGTGCGGCTGTTCGAGCATGCCGACCGCGAGCGGCTGGAAAGTGTCCCAGCTGAGCTTGTTGTTCACGCGGTGCTGCCAGACCGTCTCGTCGGTCGAAACGATCTCCTCGCGAGCCGTTCCGGTGTGCGCGTACCGCTGATACTGGTTGATCGCGGTCTTTTCCCAAGGACGCCAACCGAATCGCTGTTCGGAAAGCCACTCGTCCTTGCCGGTGGCGTGGTAATTCGCGGTGACCGTTGCGCTGTTGCGTTCGCTGACCTGGTAGACGATCTTCTGCGGAATCTGGTCGTGCGTCACCTGCATGATGTCGTACAGGTACGGGCTCACCGGCGTTCCCTGCAGGAACAGGCTGGTGAAACCGTATTTGGCATGGTCGGCCAGCTTCATGCCCTGTTCGTTCGTGATCAGCACGGCGGGAATCGGCAGGCGATTGCCGCGCGGCTGCCAATGCCCATACGTGTGCTCGTCGGGAAGGCTGACGACCATCACCATCGCGGCGCCCGCGGCTGCGGCCTGCTTTGCCGCGGTATCCGGGTTGGTGCCGTCCTTGGCCGGGGTCACCAACGCGATTTTCCCGCGTGCCTTCGCGTATTGCTCCGGCTTATCGGCATCGACCGGAACGACGCCGAGCCACTTGAACCCGGAAATCGCCGGCGACGACGCGTAGTAGAACAGTTCAGTCTTGATTCCCAGCCACGGCAACGTGGTCGCGGTCAGCATCGGCGCGGTGAGCTGCCACCGGGTGCCGAACTCGAACGTCCCGTTCTTCACCTTCTCCGTCGGCGTCACGTAGATGTGCCGGACTCCGGGGAATTCCATGACGTAGTTCGAGATCTTGCGCGAACCGAATTCGCGGTGCGCGTAACTGCTGATGATGTTTTCCAGCGTCGACGGCCGCGGCGTCTTGATCTCCACCGGCACCGCGCTCCGCGCGTCCATCACCAGGTTCAGGTCCCCGGTCAGGGAGAACTCGGGCTTGAGCACGATCGCGAGTTCCTCGTCCGGAGCCCGTCCGGTGTGGAACATCGCGCGGGCGTAGTAGGTGCCCTCGGGGAGTTCGGTGACGAACGGATGGTCGCTGACGACGTCCCGCACGATGTCGTACCGCATGTCGTCGCCGAAGATCTGGAGATCCATCGGGTACGCCTTGCCGTCGCGGCCGATGCCGGTGACGGTCACCTTGTGCTTCGGCGGTTCCTTCACCAGGCCGACCGTCGTGTGCACCGCGCCGACGAGAACGCTGCCGGTGTAGTTGCCCGGCACCAGCGCGGCCGAGTCGACGGTGATCGCGACCGTCGCGGTCCCGTTGGCCGGAACCTCCACAGTGGACTTTTCGAGCTTCACCGCGTCGCCCGGCGTGGCACCGTCACCGCGGCGCAGGTCAAGCTTCGGGGTGATGGTGACCGGCGCGGAAGTCGTGTTGGTGTAAGTGATTTCCTTGCGCACCGGGCCGCTGTCGTTGGTGACCGGGCCGAGGTTCAACGTGCCAGTGGCGAAAACTCCGGGATGCACCGCCGCAGCCGCGACGTCCACCCGGCCGCCACCCTGCTGGAAAGCATTAAGCTCCGCAGACGGTTTCGACGTACTGGCCAAACCATCCTTGAGCTGCTGCGCGGTCCACTGTGGATACCGCTGCGCCAGAATCGCCGCCGCACCAGCGACATGCGGCGTCGCCATCGAAGTACCAGACGCCGCAGTGTAGTACTGATCCACCACTTCACCGAGCGAGGTACCAGCCGCACGCGCCGCGACAATCCCCACGCCAGGCGCGGTGATGTCCGGCTTCACGGCCTGGTCGCCCTGACGCGGGCCCATGCTGGAGAACGGAGCCAACTCGTCCTTACGGTCCACCGCGCCGACGGTCAGTGCGGAATCTGCGGTGCCTGGCGTGCCGATGGTCGACGCGCCGTTCTGGCCGTCGTTGCCCGCGGCGACCACGAACAGCGCGCCGGTGCGGGCGGTGAGTTCGTTGAGGCCGACGCTGAGGTCGTCCGTGCCGTCGGTCGCGCCGCCGCCGAGGCTCATGTTGATCACCTTGGCGCCGGAGTTCGCGGCCCACTCCATCCCTTGCAGGACTTCGGAAGACGAGGCCGTCCCGTCGTCGCCGAGCACCTTGCCGACGTACAGCTTCGCACCCGGAGCCGCACCCTTGCGCGTGCCGCCCGCGGCCGCGCCGCTGCCCGCGATGGTCGCCGCGACGTGCGTGCCGTGGCCGAACCGGTCGATGACGTCCGGGCTGGTCGAGAAGTTCTCCGACTTCGCGACCTTGCCCGCGAGGTCCGGGTGGTTGGGGTCGTAGCCGGTGTCGAGCACGGCCACCGCGACGCCGGAGCCGTCGAATCCGGCCGCCCACGCCTCCGGCGCCCCGATCTGCGGGACACTGCGGTCGAGCGACGCGTGCACCTTGCGGTCCAGCGTAATCCGTTCCACCGCACCGGAAGCCGCGCGCGGTCCGGTGAAGGACTGCCAGAACTCGCCGGCGCGCTTCTTGTCTTCCCGCAGCGCGCGGCCGTTCACGCTGGGCAGTTCGGCGCCCTGCGCGGTGGCGGCGAACGCCGGCACGGAAGCGATCGAGACGCCCTTGGCGTAGTGCGCGATCATCGGCACCGTCGGGCTCGACTCGTCGGCGTAGCCCTGCGCGATCAGGTCGGTGACGTTGAACAGGCCTTTGTCGAGCCGCCGGTCCGCCACGAGCGACACCGCGTCGCCCGGGATGACCTGCAGCTTTCCGTCCACTTCGGACTGCGTGAAGCGGATGTTCTCCCGCCCCTTGCCCGGCCGGACTGTCGCGATCTGCCGTCCGCCTTGGACGCTTTCGACTTGCACGACGTCACCGGTGAGCAAGGTGACCGTGTGCCGCTCACCGGGACCGGATGCCGGTGAACCGCTCGCGGGCTCGGCCGCCGCGGGCACTGCCTGGCCGAGTGTCGCGACCAGTGCGCCCGTGCAGCCGAGAGTGATGGCTCGTGATCTCCACGTCATCGCACAAGATTCGGGGCGAGCCGGGGTTCACGTCACTACCTCTCGGTGTCGCGGTTGTGACATGTCGCAACTGGGACAACGCCTGGTTAGCCAGCCACTGTCGCGTAATAGGCCATTAGGCGGTCAGCCAGTTCGTCCGGACGGCTCAGCAGCGCGAGATGCGAACCGGCCATCTCGTCCGCGTCGATCCCCAGCCGCTCGCGCGCGACCCGGCGCAGCAGGTCGGCGGAGAAGAACCGATCGTCGTGGAAGAGCAGGACTTTCGTTGGCACGTCCGGCAACCGCTCGCCCGGCCACGCCGCGCTGTACTCGGCGCTGTTCTGATCCCGGCCGCGCCGCTCGTTCTCCTCCGCCAGGTCGGCCGGGAGGTCCGCCATGAACTGCTCGGTGACGCTCAGCCCCTCGGCCGACTCGAAACCGACGTTGCCCCACCACTCCCCGGGAGCCTCGCCCGGCGCGGGCACCATCCCGGCGACGAACACGAGAAGCCGCGCGCCGACCCGTTCCGCCACCAGCGGCGCGGTGAATCCGCCGTAGGAATGACCGACCACGACGACGTCCCGCGCCTCGCCGATCGCCGAGACGACGGTGTCGGTGAAGTCAGCGAACGTGGCCTGCGGGTTCTCGATCGGCAGGTCCGGGGCCACGACTTCGTGCCCGGACGCCTTCAGCCGCGCGGCGACCAGGTGCCAGTCCCAGCCGCTGCCGCCGCCCCCGTGGATCAGTGCGAAAGTCGCCATGCCGCCCAGCTTGTCACGCTGGGCAGCGCTTCAGCATGTCCTGCAGCGCGTTCTTCTCCATGTCCGTGATCGTCAGCCCGTAGAAGTGCTTCACGGTGACCCAGTCGGTCGCGTACGTGCACCAGAACGACACCAGCGGCGGCTTCCACTCGTCCGGAGCCTTGTCGCTCTTCTGCCGGTTCACGCTCGCGGTCACGGCGAACAGCTGCGGCCGCGTGAGGTCGTTCGCGAACTGCTCGCGCTTCTCCTGCGTCCAGTCGCGCGCGCCGCTCACCCAGGCCTGGCCGAGCGGGACCATGTGGTCGATGTCGAGCTGAGTCGCCTTGGTCCAGGTCTGGCCGTCGTACACGCTGACCCAGGTGCCCGCCGTCGGCTTGCAGTCGCTGCCCGCCTTGACGTCCTTGCCCGCGCGCTTGAGGACGACCTCGCGGGTGTCGCAGCTGTCGCCCTGGCTGTCCCAGTGCTTGAACTTGTCCCGCGAATAGCCGGTCATGTTCCCGCGGGCGCCGATTTTCAGTTCGGACAGCTGCTTCGTCGCGTCCGCCGCCGACGCCGGTGCGGCCTCGGACTTGGTGTCGCCGACTTCGCGCTGGCCGTACCAAAACCCGACGACAGCGATGAGCAGCACGACCGCGAGCAGCACGGTGCGCTTGGTGGGGAACGGCCGGGCCATGGTGCGCGGGATCCTCTCGGGCGGGGAGTTCGGGGAGCCGGAGTATGCCTGTCGCCGGGCCGGTAATCGCGCAGACACTCTCGGCAGCGTCCGAGGCGTGGCAAGGACCACGTCGGACCAGTTGTGGGCCGCCAACGAAAAAGCCCAGATCAGCGGGGGTGGATAACGCTCCCGAAGGTGTCACGTCCGCGACGGGCGAAACGACTGTAGTGACAGGGGGCCGGAAAGGAGCGGGTCCGAGATGCCCGGGCGGCTGCGGAAGTGGAACACACGCGTCGACGACTACCTGCGCCGGAAGGCGGCGGAGGGCGGCAACGTCGTCGCGATGACGCGCGTCGCCGCTGACCTGCGCGAACGCGGCGATTCGGCGGAGGCCGAGGAGTGGTATCGCCGGGCCGCCTCGGGCGGTGACCGGATCGCGATGACCGCGCTGGCCCACCTGCTGGCCGAACGCGGCGCCGAGGACGAAGCCGCCCGCTGGTACCACGAAGCCGCGCAGGCCGGTGAGCCGCACGGGATGCTCGGATACGCGCGGACCTGCGAAAACCAGGGCCACCTCAACGACGCCGAGCACTGGTATGCCGCCGCGTTCCAAGCCGGCGCGACGGAAGCGGCCGGGCTGCTCGGCCACCTGCTCGTCGAAGACGGCCGGTACTCCGACGCCGAGGGCTGGTGCCGCAGCGCCGCGGAAGACGGCGACTCGACGGCGATGCTGGACCTCGGTTTGGTCCTGCGAGAACTCGGCGCGCCCGACGAGATGGCGCACTGGTGGCGGGCCGCGGCGGACGCGGGCGAACTCTCCGCGACCTGCCTGCTGGGCCGGGAAGCGGAACGGGCCAACCGGGAAGGCGACGCCGAGCGGTGGTTCCGTCGCGGGGCGAAGGGCGGCCACGTCGAGGCGAAGGTGCGGCTGGGGTTGCTGCTGCATCGCCGGGGCGACCTCGAAGAGGCGGAGAACTGGTACCTCGAAGCCGCCGAGGCCGGCGACGCGGCGGCGATGACCAACCTCGGCGTCCTCGCCCGCAACCGCCGCGACGACGGCGAGGCCGCGGCCTGGTACCGCAAGGCCGCCGAGCACGGCAGCATCCCCGCGCTCACCAACCTGGGACATCTCGCCGAATCCCGCAGCGACCTGGCACAGGCCGAACGCTGCTTCCGGGTCGCCGCGGAGACCGGCGACGTGCAGGGAATGCTGAGCCTGACCCGGATGTTGCGCGCCCGGGGCGCGACCGCCGAAGCCGACCACTGGCAGGCGCTCGCCGCCGACCGTCCACAGTAGACACAGGTTTCTCGGGGTCGATCTCCGGGATCTTCCCGGATGTTCCCCGGCATCGGCGCGGCTAGCGTCGATCGAGTGTTCAGACGCGTGCTTCTCGCCATCCTCGCCGGTATCGCGGTGTTCCTGGTGCCGTGGACCGTCTACCTCGGACTGACCCTGCCCGAGCACTTCGACACGAGCCAGTGGCGGGTCGCCTGGGTCGGCTTCGACATCGTCCTGCTGCTGTGTTTCGCCGCGTCCGTGCTGCTCGGGATGCGCCGCAGCCGCGCCGCGGTGCCGATGCTGGCCGCGACGGCCGCGCTGCTGTGCTGCGACGCCTGGTTCGACGTCGTCCTCGACTGGGGCGGCTCCGACCAGTGGGCCAGCCTCGGCACCGCGCTGCTCGCCGAAGTGCCGATCGCGGTGTTCCTGATGCTGCGTGCGCGCGCTCTGCTCGCCGGCAACGCACGGCCGCGAGCCCTGACCATGCACGACATCACCGTGCGCACGAACCCGAACTACCAGCGGTTGCTCCGCCTGATGCCCGCCACCTCGGCCGAGCTGCGCGCGCAGCTCCCCTCGATCGACGTTCCGGCCGCGCTGCTCACCCTGACCCACGCCGGGTACACGCGACGCGCCCGCGACGGTCGCTGGCACTCTGTCCCGCAGAGCACGAACGAGGCGAAGCTGGAGGACTACCCCGAGGAGGACCGGCCGAAGCTGGCCGCCTACCTGGACGCGAAGTACGACCACGAAGTGCGCTTGATGGCCTGGGCGGTCGAGCACCGCGACACCTTCGACGACTGGACCGCCGGGAGCCGCGCCGGGATGCGCCTGAGCTACAAGGACTTGAAGGAGTTCCAGAAGGAGTACCTGGAACTGGTGCACCGCTACGCCGCCCGCAAACCCGGCCCGGCGGAGGAAGCGCGTGACCTGGCCGTGCGGTTCTACGCTTTCCCGGAACCCAAACCCGCTGAGCTGGCGTAGTTTCGAGGCATGATCCATCACGTGCAGGTCGCCTGCCCAGCGGGCGCGGAGGACGACGAACGCGCGTTCTACACCGGCGTGCTCGGCTGGCCGGAACTGCCGAAGCCGCCGCTGCTGGCCGCCCGCGGCGGTTGCTGGTTCCGGGTTCCCGGCGTCGGCGGCCCGGACGGCGAACTGCACGTCGGCGTCGAGGCGGATTTCCGTCCGGCACTCAAGGCGCATCCGGCTTTCGTCGTCGACGTGGACGCCGTCTCCGCCGCGATCGAAGCCGCCGGACGGCCCGTGACCTGGGCCGATCCGGCGGAAATCCCCGGCAGGCGGCGGTTCCACACCTTCGACCCGGTCGGCAACCGGCTGGAGTTCCTCGCCGGCTGAGCCGCTTACAGTGGGGGGATGAGCCAGGAGGCGGAAGAAGCCGAGCAGCGGATCACGCGACGCTTGCGTGAGCTTCGCCTGGAACGCGGTCTCACGCTGGAAAAGGTCGCCGCCGCCGCGGACATCACCCCTGGCTACCTGTCCCGCGTCGAGAGCGGACAGCGGGTGCCCAGCCTCGGCACGCTCGTGGTGCTCGCGCGGGTGCTGGATGTCAGCGTCGCCGATCTCGCCGCTTCCGAGGAGCGCCGGTCGCCCATCGTCCGGCGGGCGGACGCCATCACGTACGGCACCAGCGGCGCGTCCTTGACCCACCTGTCCCCGCCGTCGTCCGGCGTTGAGGCGACGCTCGTTACGCTGCGCGGCAAATCCGTCCCGCCGCGCCCGACCCAGCACCGCGGCGAGGAGTGGCTGCACGTGGTCAGCGGCCAGCTCGAACTGACCCTCTCCGGCGAAACCCACCTGCTCACGGCCGGTGACTCCGCCCAGTTCCCCGGCACCACCGAACACACCCTGCGCGGCGCCCCGGACGCGGAAGTGCTCGTCGTCATCGCTTGACACTCGTTGTGCCTCAGAGGCACTCTGTTTGCCAGACAGGCAACAGTGGGAGATGCTGATGACCGACGCCCCGGTAGCCGAACTCGACCTCGACACCCTGCCCGAGCAGCTGGATTCCGTCGCCGCCGAACGAGCGCAGCGCAAACGTCAGCTCGCGGTCGCCTTCCGCCTGTTCGCCCGGTATGGGTTCGACGAGGGCATCGCCGGGCACCTCACCGCGCGCGATCCCGAGTTCCCGAACCGGTTCTGGGTCAACCCGTACGCGGTGCACTTCTCCCGGATCAAGGTCAGCGACCTGCTTCTCCTTGACGAGAACGGAAAAGTGGTCGAAGGAACGCGGCGCACGAACAAGGCCGCGTTCGCGATCCACTCGACCATCCACGAGGCCCGCGAGGACGTGGTCGCCGTCGCGCACGCGCACACGATCCACGGGCGCGCCTGGTCGGCGTTGAACCGCCTGCTGGACCCGATTGTCCAGGAATCCTGTGCCTTCTACGAAAACCACGTGCTTTTCGACGAGTACAAAGGCCTGGTCCTGGAGCGCGACGAAGGCGTCCGCATCGCCGCCCGGCTGGGGTCGAAACGCGCCGCGATCCTTCGCCACCACGGATTGCTGACCGTCGGGCGCAGCGTCGCCGAGGCGGCGTGGTGGTTCATCACGATGGAACGCGCCTGCCAGATGCAGCTCCTCGCCGAAGCCGCGGGTACGCCTCGCGTGATGACCGCCGAGGAAGCCGGCCTCGCCGCCCGCCAGTTCGGCAGCGCGAACATGGCGCGCAACAACTTCCGCTTGCTGGAGGACCTGATCGTCGACCAGGAACCGGACGTGCTGGACTGACGCGGTTCAGTCGCCGACCGCGTCCCGCCCGCGCTTCACGATCAACGGATCCGGTTCCCCGACCACGTTCTCGTCTTTGCCCTCGTACTCGAACCGGGACAGGAAATAGCGCATCGCGTTGATCCGCGCGCGTTTCTTGTCGTTGCTCTTGATCGTGATCCACGGCGCGAGATCGTTGTCCGTGCGGAGGAACATCGCCTCCTTGGCCGCGGTGTAGTCGTCCCACTTGTCGAGCGACTGCAGGTCCATCGGAGACAGTTTCCACTGCCGCACCGGATCGACCTGCCGGATGATGAACCGGGTGCGCTGTTCGGCCTGAGTAACGGAAAACCAGAACTTCGTGACCGTGATCCCGCTCTCCACCAGCATTTCCTCGAACAACGGCACCTGACGCATGAACTGCTCGTACTGCTCCGGCGAGCAAAACCCCATCACCTGCTCGACCCCGGCCCGGTTGTACCAGGACCGATCGAACAACACCAGCTCGCCCGCGGTCGGCAAATGCTGCACGTAGCGCTGGAAATACCACTGATGCGCTTCCCGGTCACTGGGCTTGGCGAGCGCGACCGTCCGCGCGTGCCGCGGGTTGAGGTGCTCCATGAACCGCTTGATAGTGCCGCCCTTGCCCGCGGCGTCGCGTCCCTCGAAGAGAAGGACGTGCCTGCTGCCGGTCTCGCTGATCGAGTTCTGCAGCTTGAGCAGTTCGACCTGCAGCAGGTATTTGGTCTCGTCGTACTCCTCGCGCGGCATGCGCTCGGCGTACGGATAATTCTCCCGCCAGGTGTCGACCGCCTTGCCGAACGCGTCGATCAGCACGGGATCGTCGTCGTGATCCTCGCCGACCGAATGCCCGTCGATCTCAAGCCGGTCGATGTACTCCCGCACGTCCCGCAACATGCGGCCGACCTTAAGCAGGGCAGGTGAACGGGAGGTGTCCCGGCTCCGGCCAGGAATTCCGCGGCCCGGTTCAGGCGCTGGGCGGCTCGACAACGCGCAGCGCCCACGTCCGCCGGAACGCGCTGATCGTCAGCCAGGCCAGCCGGGCGTTGACCGGGAAGAGCTGCCGCGCCGAGGCCAGCGTGTCGAATGACCCGTCGCCGGCCACGCGACCGCGTTCCAGATCGCCGGGCGCGAAGGCCGGGCCGAAAACCTCGAGCACCGTCCCGAGGTAATACAGGTATCCCAGGGTTTCGGTCTGCAGCCGCAGCAAAGCAGGCGCCACGTCAAGTCCCGCCGAGACCGGCGGCGCAGCGACCGCGGCGATCAGTGCGCCGGGCTCAGCCGCCGTCCGCGCGTCGAGGTGCCGGACCAGAGCGCTGGCCAGGACCTCGTCGTACTCCGCCTTTCCGACGACGGTCAGCAGCGCGAAACGTTTGGCGGCCAGGTCCTCGGCGACCAGCCGCCGCGCGATGGCCGCGAGTTCGGCGCCGCCGGCGAACATGCGCCGGGCGACGCGGATCAGTTCGCGGGGAAGTCCTCCGGCCAGGCAGTGGCACAGGCTGATGAACGGATCGGGCAAGCCGACCACCCGGCTGGACAGCACCTCCCGCGCGTCCGTGAGGGCGAGGTACTCCAACCGGACGATGGTGTCGAAGGCGCTGTCGAAGGCGTCGCGGACCGACAGGCCGCGGAGCTCGAACGCGGCCAGTGCGTCCTCCGACACTGAGATCAGGCACAACAGCCCGGACACGTCGACGGCGGTCAAGGCTTTCATCTCGTTGATGAACTCGTGGGCCAGGTCCGGATCGGCGATCTTGTCCAGTTCGTCGATGATGATCACCACCGGCGCGGGCGCGATCTTCGGGAGCGCGCTGAGGCACTCGATGGTCGCCTCGACGAACCGCAGGAACTCGTGCACCACCTCGGGATAGGTCAACGGATTCCGGGTCGCCTCCCGTGCCCCGGAAATCCCCGCCTCGGCCATCGGCACACCGGTCTTGCCCGACCAGCCCGAGGTGTGCTTCTGCTGGAACCTGATCCCGTCGCGAGCCCATTCGGCCCGCTTCCGCAGCGCGACCAGATCTCCCTTCGCGACCGGCGGCGGCGATGATTCCCGCAACCGGGCCGCCGGACGCCTCCTCGCCGCGAGGCTGAGCGTGGCGGCCGCGCCGAACAGGCAGGCCAGCGGCCACCACAGGATGGTCGGCTGAGCACGCAGATCAGCCTGGAACGCCGCTGAGACGATCGTCCCTGCCGCGCCCACCAGCAGCCAGGCCAGCACCGCCGCGAGCACCGGCCAGCTTCGCCGGTCCCACCCCCGGCGACGAGGGCTCGCGACGTCCTCGTCCGGTCCGCGCTGCCGGCAGAACTTGATCACCTCGGCGCACGTCTGGCTGTACAGGTGCAGCATGAACTCCCGCGCCTCGTACCGGACCGGCACGCTCTCCATCACCGCGATGTGCCGATAGCCGCCTTCCAGGAATTTGCCCGCGCGATAAGCCTCGAGGAGCGTCGACTTGCCCGCTCCGCGCGACCCGGCCATCCCGATCACGCCGCCTTCGATCCCGGCCAGCAGCTCGCGCAGCCGGTCCGCGGCCGCCACCGAGGTCCTGACCCGATCGCCCGCGCGCATCTGCCCCAGCGCGTGCCGGTCGTAGGCGGGAAGGGCGGTGGTGAAATCCGGGTTGAGGACGTTGGTGAGGTGCGTTTTGACGCGCTGCTCCACCTCGGTGCGCGCAGCGTCTCCCCAGCGTTCTTCCGCGACGGTGACCTCGTTCCGCAACTTCGCCTGCACCTGTTTCCAGCTGGGACTGTTTTTGCGCCTCTCGTCACGAGACAGCCACGGCGGGATCAGCCAGGAGCTGAGCGTCAACGGTGCGAAGCCGATCATGACCAGCAAGGTGACCGCGTCGGCCACGACGTACTTAGCGAAAGGCGGCCAGCCCATCGCTGCCACAAGCACGAAGTAGGCCGCGGCGAGAGCGAGGACAACCGCCATCAGTCCGCGAACGACCACTGCCGCCGGCAGCCGTTGACCCGGCTCTTCCGTCTCCAGCACCACGGTCGCCACCGAGAGTGCCACCAAAAACGCACCCACGGCGACCACCCCCGCGGCGATCCACAGCGCACCCGACCAGAACCCGCCCATCGTCTCCCGGCTTGAGGACAGCAAGCGCCACAGCAACAACAGATAGACGGTCGGGAAGAACGACACGAACGGCCAGATCTCCGCGTTGACGACAGCCCGGCCGATGAGCTTCTTCCCGCTTCGCGCGGTCAGCCGATCCGCGGCCCACACCCCGACCGGCCCGGCGACCAGCAAGACCACCACCGTGAAGAACCACGCCAGACCGCTGAAAGCCTGCTGGAGCTGCCACCAGAGCAAGGGGTAGCCGATGCCGAACCACAACGCCAGACCGAACATCGCGTGCGCCGCGCGCGCTCCAACCGGCCTGTTCGCCGGATTATCGTGCGCGGCAAGGGTTTTCTCTGCTGCCCACAGCTCTTCGATCCGCGGGTTGGTCGCCCCTAGCGTCTCGTCGGCGTTCCCGGCCATCCGGTGTTCGACTTCGCCGCTGATCCGTTCGAGATCGCTCTCGGCGGTTTCGGCGAATTGTTTCGCCGAGAACTCTCTGGCCAACGCATCCTGAACCAACTCCGCCAAGCGCTCTCGCAAGCGGTTGAGCAGACGGTCGTACTCCGCCTCGCGAAAGGGCGCGCTCGGTTCGTTCACGACTCGGCATCTTAATGCGCGAGCCCCTGGGCTGGCCTGTTTAGCGGAAACCCGAGCAGCGCCGGACTCTCTGCTGCCGTTCTCAGCCCTCGAAGCTGAGCGTTAGCCCAGAAACTTCCGCAGGTCCTCGTGCGCGGTCTCGGGCTGCGGCATCTGCCAGGCCGGCAACCGATGCAACTGCTCGACCGTCAGCGGCTTGGCGAAGTCCACTCCGTACTCTTCGCCGCTGATTCCGTTGAACCGCAGCCCTGCTGGGGAAAACCCGGTCCCGACCGCGACGATCCGCGCTTGATCGCTCATGGCGAGCCACGCCCCGGCGAAGTGCAGGACCGCCGCGTCAACAATGGTGTCCCGCACAGTCCACCGCACTCGCGGCCAGTCCGCTGTCCGCTTGGCTTGCTCGCTGAGGTACTGCCGCACCGCCGCGCCGACGCGACTGCGGTCCGGCATCGTGCCTGCCGGCTCGACGATGTTCATCAACTGTCCTAGCGGACCATCGAGAGCGCCCGGCGGCTTCCCGACGAGCACTCCCCGGTCGCCCGCGTCCGTCCGGTGTCCCAGCCAATAAACCCCGCCTGCCGGAGTGTCGTCGACCGACGCGATCCATTTCCGGTGCGGTTCCGGCCATTCGATGTCGAAAACCTCGCCGCGCACCGCGGCGGCTTCCACCGCGGCCCCGTCGAGCCGTTCGCCACGCAAGGAAGCCATGGCCAAAGCTTACTGCGCATTGACCAGGTACAGCTCAGCACGCCCGTAGAGCGGCGCGGAAATCGTCCAGTGGGCAAGGTAATCCGACGGCGGCGGCCCCCAAACCCGCCGCAACGCGAGGTCAAGTTTGCGCGGCCGCACGGTGTAGTCGAAGAACGCGAAGTTCACCCGCAGCAGTCCGCGCGACAGACGTCCGGCCCGTGCCTCCAGTTCGTCGATCGCCTCGGGCATGCGGCCGCGGTCGGAGAAGACGTCGATGATCGCGCAGTCGCAGGTGTAGGCCAGCACTCCGATCTCGTCGGCGCTGGCGACCGTTCTCCCGGCAGCCAGCCTGCCCACCTCCCGGCCGATCTCGGCGTACTGCGCGCTCGTCGTGTAGTTCGAGGTGAACGGGGCGAAGTCGCGCGGCAGTCCGTCCCCGGCATAGCCGACCACACTGGCACCGACCAACGCAACGACGACAGCAACCCCCGCCACCCGCTCGATCCGGTGGGCGGAACCGGCCACGACCGCACAGACGAACACCGTCGCCGCGACAATGCCGGGGCCGTAATACCAGTGGTACGGCGGCACTTTCAGCTGAACGTACGCCAGGCTGTGCCCCGCTCCGGCCACCGCGAGCGCCGCGAACGGGAGCAGCCCGCGACTGGCCGCGTTGCCGCGCAACGCCAGTACCAGCCAGCGCAACCCGGCCAACGCCGCCAAACCGACGCACAAGAACGCGAGCACCGTCTGCCCTGGCAGGTATTGCCAGTACAGTCCGACGCCGTTGCCGAATTCCCACTTCCCCCAGGCCTGTCGCGCGCCCTGCAGGGTCTTGATGACGAGAGTGTCCGGAACGGCCGCGCCCAGTACGACCCAGCTGAACACGAACCAGGGCACCGCGACCAGCGCCGCGCCTCGCACAGCGCGCAGGCCGTCGACCCAGAACCGCCGCCGGATCAGGAAAATCACCCCCGCGAAGAGCACCAGATCGGCCCGGACCAGGGTCAGCGCGCCGGCCACCAGCCCGAAAGCGAACGGCCGCCGCTCCACCGAAAAGACCAGCAGCCAGCAAAGCCCGGCCGCACCGAGTTCGACTTCCATGCCGATCGACGACACCAGCAGCGGATTCACCGTCAACGCGGCGACCGCGAGAACCGGGAACCAGCGAGGCAATCCGGCAACCGCGCCCACCCTCCGCAGCGCCTGCACCAGGAGCACCTGACCGGCCACGTACAACACCCCCGCGGCCAGAACCGCGTCCCGCAGCACGAACGTCAACGCCGCCAGGGAAAGCACGTTCAACGGCGAGGTCGCCGTATTCGAGGTGCTGCCGGCCAGCAATCCCCAGTTTCCGTGGAACGCGAGATTGCGCGCATAGCTCAAGGTGATATAGGTGTCGTCGATGAGATGGCTGTGCACCAAAAGAAAGAACAATGCTGACGCGGCCGCCACTCCGAGCAGCAGCCAATCCACCCGTCTCCGGGCCGGAAACAGGCGTTCCCGCCCTGTTTGAGGCGTCGTCAAACCCAGTGCCATTATTGCGTTTCCCCCCGCATCAGTCTTCGAGCGACAGCCAGCCCGGTGCTATCTCCCCGGAAAGTCGTGGACGCTTCCGTCGCGCATGGTCACTCGGAATTTCCGGCTGTAATCGTCACGCGGAGAACCGCCCTCGACGAATTTCACGACGAAAATGCCGTCTTTCAACACCGCGGGGGTCATCGAGTCGTCCGGCCCGTACATCTCCACCTTGGCCACGTCGGGGGTCGCGACCCCGAACACGACACTCGGCCGGTAGGCATTGGTGGCGCTGGTGAAACCGCAGATCGGACGAGTGGCGCTGAGATAGGCGTAGCCCTCCCGTCCGTGTGTCCAGTCCCTGTCGTCGGTGACCATCAGGCCGGAGTACGGGCGGTAAGGGCCGGCATTCTGGCCATCTCTGAGAACGCAGACAGCCGCGAGTGTGGCGTTGCGGCCGACGAGGTAACTCCGCTCCGCGCCCTGATCGACCTTGAGCGTCAAGCGCAAACTGTCCGGGTCAGCCAACGAGACCCCGAAATCGGGAGCACTGTCGAGGCAGGCCTTGAACAGTTGCGCATCCCCGGCATCCGGCTTGGCACCAGCCGGAACCCGCGTAAGGTCCGTGCTGGCGTCGTGCACCGGCGAGAACACCAGCGTCGCGCCCAAGGCCAGCGCGCCGACGCCCGAGGCGACCGCCAGCGGCAGCCCCAGCCTCCGGCGCCGCCGGGCACGCAGTCCCGGAGCGAGCCGGTTCCACATGGCTTCCTTCAGGAGGTCAGGCATCGGCCGGTCGGGCGGCAGGTTGAGATCGTCGGCCATCAGAAGTCCCCTCCAGCCAGTACGCCGGTGTCCCTCAGCAGCTCCCGCAGCCGGGTTCGCGCCCGTGAAATCCGCGCGCGCACACTCGGTTCGGCGATCCCGAGCACCGCGGCCGCCTCTCCGTTCGACAAACCGCCCAGCAGGCAAAGCTCCACCGCCCGCCGTTCCGCCCGCGGCAGTTTCGCGACCGCGTCCAGCACCGCCTTCAACCGCCGGTCCGCGTCGACCTGCCCCGCCACGTCCTCGGCGTGGTCGCGGACCACCGGATTGCGCGGCAGCCGCGTCAGCACAGCCGCGAACCGGCCGAGGCGACGCTGTTCCCGGCGGGCCAGATTCGCGGTCACGGTGTACAGCCACGGCCGGGCACTGTCGTTCACCAGCGTCACCTCGCCGACGCGTCGCCACGCGGTGAGAAAGGTCAGCGAGGCCAGGTCCTCGGCGGTGGCCCAGGAACCGGTCAGCCGGTAGGCGTAGTTCCACACCCCGGCGACGTGCCGGTTGAACAACTCTCCGAACGCCGCGACGTCCCCGCCCGCGGCCAGTGCCCACAACTCCTGGTCGCCGCCGGGGGAATCCGGTCTCTCGGCCGGCATCCCCCACCCCCAGCTCTGCTCCGCAACTGTCGTCACAACCCCATGTCCCCGCTCGCCGCAGCATCGTTGCATCAGGCCCGGGACCAGCGTGATCAGCGTCTCGCCCTCGGCGGGAGCGGAAGGATATAGTCGGCCGGAGCCAGGATCGGGGCGTCCGGCTCGCCGGGCGGAGGGCTGTGGGGGATGACCGACAACGGGCGCGTTGAACCGCCGACGAATCCCTTCCCCGCAATTCCGCCCGCGAACCCTCGGCGCACCGGCTGGATCATCGGCGGGATCGTCGCGCTGGTGGTCGTACTCGGGATCGGGATCGCCGTCGGCGTCGTGGCCGGGCAGCCCTCGGAGCGCCCGCCGGAACCAGCCGACGCGCCCGGTTACTCCATGGACCACGTCGGCAACGCCTGCGATCTCGTCGATCCCGCTCCGCTGCGGAGGTGGTCGCCCACTCCGGCGGGCCCGCCCGAGCACAAGGAACTTCGCCCGAGCAAGCTCGACGCAGGCAGTCTGAGCTGCCAGATGCGGTACTCCAGCGGCAATTCCCTGGACACCGCCGAGGTCATCCTCGACGTCAACTTCACCAACGGAACCGCGCCGTCCTACTACGAGAACTGGAAACGCGGCAACGCGGCGAAGACCGGCGAGGGCAAGGCATCCGGCCCGATCACCGGAATCGGAAGCCAGGGCTTCTGGCACTCCGAGGTCTACGGCGACTTGGTCGCGAACACGCGCTACGTCCTTTGTGTAGTGGACGCCAACGTCTCGGTCCGCGTGCGGCTCAACTTCAGCCGCAGCCGGGAAGTCGCCCAGATGCACCGCACCGAAGTCCAGCCGATCGCCGAAGCACAGGCCCGCAAGGCGTTGAGCGGGCTGAAAGGGAACTAGGGTTTTCCATGCAGCAACCCGGATACGGCTACCCGCAGCCCCCGAAACCCGGCCCCAAAACGGGATTGATCGTGGCCGGTGCGATCGGACTGGTCGTGATACTCGGCGTCGGAATCGCGATCGGCCTCACCCTCAGCAGCGGCTCCTCCCCCTCCAAAGCCGAACCGGCCCCGGTGACCCCGCCCCCGTCCACCACGACGTCAGCCGTCGCACCACCGGGCAAGTACTCGATGAGCGCGATCTCCAACGCCTGCGACCTCCTGGACCCGAAACCGCTGGAGAAATGGTCCTCCACCCCGATCCCGCCGACGCACCGGGAAAACCAGCCAAGCGGAGGCTACGGCGGCGGCCTGACGTGCAGTCTCCGCTACACCAGCACCTCCGCGACCGACGGCGTCGCCACCAACGAGGCCGGAATCGGAATCCAGGTCGATTTCACGTCCGCGGGCGAGCCCCCGGCCTACGACAAGTGGAACACCGGCCCGTCGAAGGGCTGGACCGCCGGCACCACCGCCGGGCTCGGCACCCGCAACTACTGGCGCGCGGGCGCTGTCACGGAGCCGGGGCCGGGCGCGAGCTACATCGTCGGGGTGCAGGACAGCAATGTCTCGGTGGAGATCCAGGTCGCCGTCCATCGCGCCCCTGGCGAGGCCCCGCTGAAGATGGACGATCTGTCGTCGATCGCGCAATCCCAGACCCGCGCGGTGCTGGATCGGCTGAAGAAGGCGTAAATGCACAACGGTCCGGGAGCTAAAAGCTCCCGGACCGTTGTTTACTGTCTCGACCAGACAGTGCGCCCGAAGGGATTCGAACCCCTGACCTTCTGATCCGTAGTCAGATGCTCTATCCAGCTGAGCTACGGGCGCGTGTTCAGTTGTTAACCTAGCACCTGCCGAAACAGGCACCAGCGGAGGCTCCGGGATTTGAACCCGGGAGGGGGGGTTACCCCCAACCGCATTAGCAGTGCGGCGCCATAGACCAGACTAGGCGAAGCCTCCTGGGTCCCAACGACCACTGCTCAGATAGGTTACACACCCCTCCACCACCTCCGGAAGGCACCCCCCTCAACGGTGCAGCACCCTGCGTAACCAGGGCGAACGGCCGCCGAGCCCCTCGGCCTCGAAGGTCGCGATGCCGACGCGCGGCAGCGACCCGACGCCCGGGTACACCAGGTAACGCGGCACCCACCGGGGCTGGAACTTGGCGTTGAACCGGTAGAGGCTCTCGATCTGGATCCAGCGGGAGAAGAAGTGCAGGACCTTCGCCGAGAGCCGCGCGACCGGGCCCGCGCCGATGCGCTGGCCCTGTTCCATCAGGGCGCGGAAGGCGGCGAAGTTCAGCGACACCTGGTCGATGCCGTGCTCGCGGGAGTACAGCAGCAGCTCCGAGATCATCAGCTCGTTCACGCCGTTGTCGACAGTGCGGTCCCGGCGCATCACGTCCAGCGACAGTCCCCGCTCGCCCCACGGCACGAACTGCAGCACGCCTCGGACCCGGCCGCCCTGTTCCGCGGTGACGATCACCGAACCGTGGTCGCCCATGCGGCCCAGCGCCATCGAGAACCCGCGTTCGGTCTCGGTGCCGCGCCAGGTGGCGGCCAGGTGCACCAGCTCGGGCAACTCGCCGGAGCGCAGGTCCTCCGCCCGGCGCACCAGGACCTTGTAGCCGGCCCGCTTCGTCCGCGACGCCGCCTGCCGCACGCCGCGCATCACGCGGCCGTCGAGGGTGAACGTCTTGGTGTCGACGACGGCCTCGTCGCCGATTTCCAGTACCTCCAGGCCAAACCGGGCCCACACCGTCGCGCCCAGTTCGGACGCGCCCATCGCGGCGGGCACCCAGGCGTTGCGCTGGCAGATGTCCAGGTACTCCTCGATCGCGCCCGGCCAGGCCTCGTGGTCGCCGAGCGGATCGGCGGACGTCAGCGCGACCCCGGCGATCACGCGGAACGTGACGGCCGCCTTGCCGGTCTTGGAGAAGACCGCGAACTTGTCGCGGCGCAGCGCGAAGTAGCCCAGCGAGTCCCGTTCCCCGTGCTGCTTCAGCAGTTCGTGCAGCCGCGCCAGTTCGTCGTCGGACAGTTCCGGCGCGGGTTCGGCCGAGCGCAGCAGGAAGTACGCCGACACCAGCACGCCGGTGATGCTGAAGACCAGCCCGATCGACGCGGACAGATCCTCGAACCACATCTCGTGGAACACCGCGGGCCCGCTGACGCCGGTGAGCGCGAGCGCGGACTGGGACAGCCGGTCGGCGAAGCTCAGCGGGTCGAGCATCCGGGCGGGCGCGACCGACAGCAGCGCGAAGTTGAGCACGAAACCGGCCAGCACCAGCTGCAGCAGCACTCGCAAAGCGCGCCAGCGGCCGACGGTCGGGTCTGGGCGGGCGATGAAGTACCGCCGCGTTCCGAGAAGCCCGGCGAGCAGCACCATGGACACCACGCCGGCGCCGAACACATGCCGAAGCCCGAGGTGTGACAACGCCAACAACGCCGCGAAGCCGACCGCCAGTTGCCAGGCGCGGCGTTTGCGGCGGCGGAGCCCGGCGGCGAGCATGATCAGCAACACGCCGGTGACCAGCGCCACAGCCGCCGCGGCTGTAGTCGCTTCGCTGGGCAGCTCCAGCCATTTGGCCACGTGTCCGCGCACGTCGCGGCCCACCGGAACGACCGTGGACACGACCGTCAGCAGGCCGGCGAGCCTGGTTATCCATGTGATCGCGACGACCGACGTGACGCCGGCCGCCTGCCAAGTGTGCTGCGCGCGTGTCCCCGTCACCACGCGTGCAACACGCACGGCCCTGCCATGCTTCCCCCCGTTGGCGCGTTCAGTGCGCGGCGAGCTCCACAAAGGGGGCCAGCGCGGCCGGGTTGGCCAGCGCGTCCCTGCTCACCGCCCTCTCCGGCGCGACTCCGGAGAGGATCCGCTTCACTGGTACTTCGCACTTCTTACCGTTCAACGTACGGGGAATCTCGGAAACGACCATGAACCGATCGGGTACGTGTCGTGGCGACAGTGCGTTGCGAAGCTCTTTCCGCAGGTCAGGCTCCACTTCTTCGAGCGTGGCGCCCGCGGTGAGTACTACAAAACACAGCAGTTGCCCGTCGTCGTTGCCCGCCGCCGACGTGTCGATGACCAGCGAGTCGGCGACCTTGGCGAATCCTTCCGCGACCCGGTAGAACTCGGCGGTGCCCATCCGGACGCCGCCGCGGTTGAGCGTCGAATCGCTGCGGCCGTAGACCACCGCCGAACCGCGGCGGGTGATCTTGACCCAGTCGCCATGCCTCCAGATACCCGGATAAGTCTCGAAGTACGCCTCGCGCAGCCGGGAACCGTCCGGGTCGTTCCAGAACGAGACCGGCATCGACGGCATCGGTTCGGTGATCACCAACTCGCCGACCTCCTCGACCACCGGCTCGCCGTCGTCGTCGAACGCCGCCGCGGCCACGCCGAGGGCACGGCAGGACAGCTCGCCGAGCCACACCGGCACGTCCGGCGCGGCCGCCACGATCGCCGCGCACAGGTCGGTGCCGCCGGAGACCGAGCAGATCTGCACGTCCCGGCCGATCGCGTCGGCGATCCAGCGGAATCCCTCCGAGGACAACGGCGAACCGGTCGAGCCGACTACGCGCAGCGCGCTCAGGTCGTAGCGCGCGGCCGGGGCGAGACCGGCTTTGAGGCAGCTCTGGATGAACGGCGCGGATGTGCCGAAGTAAGTGACGCGGTGCTGTTCGGCCAGATGCCACAACGCGTTCAGGTCCGGATGGCCGGGACTGCCGTCGTACAGCACGATCGTGGCTCCGACGAGAAGCGCGGAGGCGACGAAGTTCCACATCATCCAGCCGGTGGTGGTGAACCAGAAGAACCGGTCCCCCGGCCCGAGCCCGCTTTGCAGGCCGAGCGCTTTGAAGTGTTCGACGACGATGCCGCCGTGGCCCTGCACGATGCCCTTGGGCAGCCCGGTCGTGCCCGAGGAGTACAGGATCCACAACGGATGCGCGAACTCCACCGGCTCGTACGCCAGCTCGCCGCCCGCGTGTTCGGCGAGCATCGCGTTCCAGTCGATGACGCCGTCGAGCGTCCCGTCTCCGAGGTATTTCACCAAAACGGTGGCTTCGAGCGACGGAATCTGTTCGCGCAGCTGCTGAACGGTGTCACGGATGTCGAATTTCCGGCCGTTGTAAGCGTATCCGTTCACCGCGATGAGCACCTTCGGCTCGATCTGGGTGAACCGGTCGGCGATCGCGCGGATCCCGAAGTCCGGGGAACACGACGACCAGATCGCGCCGAGGCTGGCGGTGGCGAGGAAAGCGATGAGCGTCTGCGGGCAGTTCGGCGCGAGCGCGACGACGCGATCTCCTTTGCCGACGCCGAAAGCACGCAACGCGGCCCGTGCGGCGGCGACGTGTGCGCGGAGGTCGCCGTAGGTGAATTGCTCGGCGAGCCCGTCCTCGCGGTGGAAAATCACCGCGAGTTCGTCGTCGGCCTTCGGCGCGCCGCCGGTACCCGGGCGCAGCGAGTGTTCGGCGTAGTTGAGCGTGCCGCCGTCGAACCATTTCGCGTCCGGCATCGCGCCGGACAGGATTTCCCGCGGCTGCTCGTGCCAGCGGACGCCGAAGAACTCCGCGACCGCGGCCCAGAACTCCGGGCCGTGCTCGACCGAGTAGTGCCACAGGTCGTCGTAATCGGCCAGGTCGACGCCGCGTTGCTCGCGCAGCCATCGGCGGAAGGCCTCGATCTTCGTGTCAGCGACCCGGTTGGGGTCGGGTCGCCAGAGCACCTCGGGAACAGCGGCGTTCTCGGTCACCCGCCGATGCTAACCCCGCGATGCTCGCAAAGTCCTTTTTCGACCGCGCCCACCCCGGTCAGCAGCGCGCGGACGACGTCGAGGACGAACTCGCGCGTCAATTCCCGGTGGCCGAACAGCGCGCGGAACACGACGGGCGCGGCGAACAGGTCCAGCAGCAGGTCGACGTCCTGGCCGGAGCGAAGGTCCCCGCGCTCCTGTGCCTTGCGCAGGGACACTATGCAGGCCTCCCGGCGCGGTGCCCAGAACGACGTCAGGAAGTCTTCCCGCAGCTCCGGGTCGTCCGCCAGGTCGACGGCCAGCGCCGGGAGGACGCGGCCGAAAACCGGGTCCTCCAGGCCGATCCGGAGGGCGTCGAGGTGACCGACGAGATCGCAGCAGGTGCAGCCGGTGTCGATCTCCGCGACGCCGGTGCGCGCCTCCGCCATCGCCGCGACCACCACGTGCTTCTGGCTTTTCCACCGGCGCCGGATGGCGGGTTTGGTGGTGCCCGCGCGCTGGGCGATGGCCTCCATGGTCAGCGCCGAATAGCCGGATTCCCGGACCAGTTCGCACACCGCGACCAGCACGGCGTGGTCGATCCGCTCGTCCCGTTGGCGCGCCATGGATTCTCCCGCTATTCGTTGAGCAGCACGACCTTACCGAACGATTTCCCGTGCTCCACGTGCTGGAGGGCAGCGGCGGCCTCGCCGAGCGGGAACGTTCGGTCGAGCACAGCGGAAAGCCGACCGTCGGCAACGAGGGCGAGGACGCGGTCCCACGACTTCCGGCGTTCTTCCGGCGACACCGAGGTGAGACTGAACGCGAACAGCGTCGGCGACTTGTGGAAATCGCGCATCAGCGGCTCGAACGCTTCCGGTTCCGGAACGCCCGCCGTGCCTCCACAAAGGACATAGCGACCGTTGGGACGCAACAGTTCCAGGTGCTCGCGGACCTGCGGACCCGCCGCGGTGTCGATGATGACGTCGTAGGTCTCCTCGGGTCGCTCCCGGGTGCGGTCGACGATCTTCGCCGCGCCGAGGATCCGGAGCCGTTCGCCGTACTCCGCCGAAGAAGTCACCGCCGTGACCTCAGCGCCGCGAGCGTGGGCGATCTGGGTCGCGAGCACGCCGATCCCACCGCTCGCGCCGCGGACCAGCACTCGCTCGCCGGGAGCCACCGCGGCCCGACGCACCGCGCCTTCCGCGACCATCGCGTTCACGCCCAGCGCGACCACGTCGGCTGGATCGAGGGTGTCCGGCACGGGGTACAGCTGGTCCGCGTCGGCCGCGACCTGCTGGGCGTAGCCGCCGGAAAGGATCAGCGCCAGCACTCTCCGCCTGTCCTCTACCCGGCCGACGACCTCGACGCCGGGCACCGAACTGGCGCCGTTCCGCAGATTCATGAGGTCGAAGTAGCCCACTCCGGCTGCCTCGACCTCGACCACGGCCTGTCCCTGCCCGGCAGCCGGGTCCGGTGCGTCGCCGAGGACGAGCCGCTGCTGGGGTTCTACGAGCACCGCTTTCACGGGTGGTTCCTTTCGCTATAACATTCCGATCCGGATCGGAACGTTATTCGATCACGCAGCGACCCGTCAAGGGTGCTGCCGGAGATCAGCGGAGGTGCGCGTCGAACCAGTCGAGGGTGCGCTGCCAGGCCTCTTCCGCCGCGCCGGGGTCGGCGTCGAAGCGGTGGTTCGCGCCCGGATAGCGCACGACGTTCGTCGCGACTTTCGCCGACGCCGCGGCCTCGCGCAGCTGCTCCACCTGAGCCTCGCCCGCCTCGTCGCCGGCGTCGCCGTACATGCCGAGCCACGGGCTGGTCACGCGGCCGGCGATTTCCAGCAGCTTCGGCAGTTCTGCCACCGCCTGTCCGCCGACGCTCACCGCCGCGCCGAACTTGCGGTGCGAGGCGACTACCAGCGCCGCCGTGCCGCCGAGGTCGAAGCCGACGACGCCGCGCAGATCGGCTTCGACGCCGCGGTCGGTGAGCCACTCGAGCGTGCGGTCGGTGGCGTCGAGGAGATCGCGCTGAGTGAGCTGTTCGCCGGACTCGATGTGCGGCGTGACGGTGAGCCAGCCTTCGCCGGCAAGGCTTTTGACCAGCAGCAGGACGCCGTCGGTGACCCCGTCGCCCTCGTGCAGGACCACCAGGCCGCCGCGAAGCGCGCCGTCGGGTTCGGCGAAGGTGAGGCGAAGGGTGCTGCCGTCGGTACGCTGGTGATCCACGGTGGTCGTCGACGTCATCGCCTCATGCAATCACCTCTGGGTGAACATTGGGAACCTTCCCGGATCGGCCGGGGCGAGATACGGTGACCCCGTCGTCCCGTGAAAACCGAGGAGTTCCGACGATGCCGTCCCTCGCCCCCCGCCCTGACCTCGATTCGTTGCCGAAGTACGTCCCTGGCCGGACGATCGAAGGGGCCGTCAAGCTCGCGAGCAATGAGGTGCCCGGCGGTCCGCTGCCGAGCGTCCAGGCGGCGATCACGGCTGCGGTAACCGGAGTGAACCGGTACCCGGACAACGGATCCCAGGCTTTGCGCGAGCGGCTTTCGCGGCGGCTGGACGTTCCGGCCGAACGGCTCGCGATCGGGTGCGGTTCGGTTTCGCTGTGCCAGCAGATGATCCAGGCGCTGTGCGGTCCCGGCGACGAGGTGCTGTTCGGCTGGCGGTCGTTCGAGGCCTACCCGATCGTGGTCCAGGTGGCGCTCGCGACGGGCGTGAAGGTTCCGCTCACGCCGGAGCACGGGCTGGACCTGGACGCGATGCTGGCGCGGATCACCGACCGCACCAAGCTCGTGTTCGTCTGCAACCCCAACAACCCGACCGGCACGGTGCTGCACCGCGACGAGATCGAGCGGTTCCTCGAAGCGGTGCCGCCGCATGTGCTCGTGGTGCTGGACGAGGCGTACAAGGAATTCGTCACCGACCCCGAGGTGCCGGACGGCGTCGAATTCACGCGGACGCACAGCAATGTGGCGGTGCTGCGCACGTTCTCGAAGGCGTACGGGCTCGCCGGGCTGCGCGTCGGGTACGCGGTGGCTCCGGAGCCGATCGCGCAGGCGCTGCAGCAGGTGTACGTGGCGTTCTCGGTGAACAGCATCGCGCAGGTGGCCGCGATCGCGTCGCTCGACGCGGAGGACGAACTGCTCGCCCGGTGCCGGGAAATCATCTCCGAGCGCACCCGCGTGCGGGACGCGTTGCTGGAGATGGGTTACGAGATCCCGCCGACCCAGGCGAACTTCGTGTGGTTCCCGCTCGGGGATGCCACCGCGGCCTTCGCCGAGCACATGCTGGACCGGAAGCTGATCGTGCGCCCGTTCCCCGGCGAGGGCGCGCGGGTGACGATCGGGATGCCGGAGGAGAACGACCTGTTCCTGGCCGCGGCCAAGGAATTCCAGGCTATTTGAGGATCAGCTGCACGACCGCGGCGAGCCCGATCACGACGATCACGCCGCGCAACACGGTGGGCGGCAGCTTGCGGCCGATCTTGGCCCCGAGCTGCCCGCCGATCGTGGACCCGAGCGCGAGCAGCCCGATCACCGGCCAGCTCACCGGCGCGACGAACGCGTAAATCGTGCCCGCGACGATGTTCACGACGGCGGACAGCACGTTCTTGACGCCATTGAGCCGCTGCAACGGTTCGGACAGCAGCATGCCCATGACGGCCATCATCATCACGCCCTGCGCGGCGGTGAAGTAGCCGCCGTAGATGCCGATGACGAAGAGCAGCCCGAACAGCAACGGCCCCGCGTGATGCTCGCGCCCGTTGGCCTCGCGGCGCTTCTGCACCCACTTCGAGACCTTCGGCTGAACGATCACGAGCACGACGGCCAGCCCGACGAGCACCGGCACGATCTTCTCGAACGCGTCCTTGGGCAGCGTCAGGAGAAGGATGGTGCCGCCGATAGCCCCGAAAAACGAGGCGACCGCGAACCGCACCACCTGCGGCCAGTACCCGACGAGCTCGTGCCGATAGCCGTACGCGCCACTAATCGTGCCCGGCGCGAGCCCGACCGCGTTGGACGTCGTAGCGGTCACCGGCGGATACCCGAGCGCGACAAGCACCGGGAACGTCACAAGCGTCCCGGAACCGACGACCGTGTTGATGGTCCCGGCCCACATCCCGGCAATGAAGATGACGACGGCATGCCACCAGGTCATAAAGCGATCACCCGCTGACCCTAAGCAGCAGCCTCGGTGGTCTGCGACGCGATGTGTCCGGTCAGACACTCGAAGGCACCACTCCGGAGGCGCACGCCGGGCTGGGCGAAGGGCGTGATTGGGCTCGGTAGCTGAGCCCTCGCGTGGCGGGGTCGCGTGGCGGGGTCGCGTGGCGGGGTCGCGTGGCGGGGTCGCGTGGCGGGGTCGCGTGGCGGGGTCGCGTGGCGGGGTCGCGCGCACGGCGACATCGCCGCATGCGCCGACTCGGCTGCGAGTGCGCAGCCTGCGTGGCCGCCAGCTCGGGTCTTGCTTGGCTGCCAGCCATGCGGACCCGGATGCTAGCCCGGGTCGCTGCAGGCGCACGTGTTGTTTGCCCGCCAGCCGACGTCGCCGCTTGCCTGCGCTTCACCCCGACAACCAGCGCACTTCACCACCGGCCGCGCCCAACCTGGGCACCTGCCCGAGCCTTGCTTTGTCGCCAACCCACGCCGCTGGTCGCCCACGCTTCACCCGGCAACCAGCGTGCGTACCGCTGCAAGCCCGCGCGCAGCCTGGCCACCAACCCGAGCGTTGCCCGCCCAGCCAACAAGCCTCGCCGCAAGTTCACGCTGCGCCCAGCAACCAGCACGCCTCGCCACCGGCCGTGCCTGGCCTGGCCGCTAACCCACGCCTTGCCCGCCAACCGACGTCGCCGCTTGCCCGCGCCTCGCCCGGCAACAGCGGACCTCACCACAGGCCCGAACCCAACGCGGCCACCAGCCCACGTCACCACCAGCCCAGGCCGACCCCAGGAAACAACCCGCGCTCCGCCTCAGCTTCCGCCGCCAGTCTTCATCTGCCTCCTAACTCCGCGCCTTCCGCACTCACCTCCCCTCTCCGCGCATTCCGCGCACTCCGCTCACCCATCCCCATCAACCCCGTCACCGCTCAAAAACGCAAAACTCGTTCCCCTCCGGATCCGCCATCACATGCCACTCCCGCCCCTCGCCCCGCTGCGCCACCATCCGGGCCCCGGCCGCCCGCAGCTCCTCCGGATCTCCCCACACGTCCAGATGCATCCGGTTCTTCACCGTCTTGCGTTCCGGCACCGGGTTCAGCCAGATCAGCGGCCCCTCGCCGACCGGGTCCACGATCGCGACCGGCCAGTCCGGCGAGCGTTCTCCGGGCGGGCTTCGGCGGACATAGCCCATCGCCGAACACCACCAGTCCGCCAATGCCTGATGATCAAGAGCGTCCAGTGCCAGGTCTTTGAACTTCGCGGTCATGATCCCTCCCCTTCCACTCAACGATGGTGACACCCGCCACCGACAATTTCGCGCGGCTCGGGTCGCCACCTGCCAGGATGGGCGGCGTGGCACACGAAACCGACCAGGTCTGGAGCGCCACGGTCGACCATCTGCGCGCGATGATCGATTCGGGCGAGCTTCCGCCGGGCTCGCGCCTGCCCGCGGAACGCGCGCTCTGCGAGCAACTCGGCATCAGCCGCGGGTCGTTGCGGCAGGCGTTGCGCGTGCTGGATTCGATCGGGTACGTCCAGATCCGCGCGGGGTCCGGCACCTACGTCCGCGAGCAAGGCACCGAGGAAAGCCCGCTGAGCAGCTGGTTTTCCGAGCACGAACAGCTAGTGGAGAAGCTGTTCGACCTGCGCGCGACTGTCGAGCCGACGCTGGCCGAGCGGCTCGCGCGGCAGCACACGCCGCGCGTCGTGCAGCGGCTCGCGGACAACGTCGCGGAGATGGAGGAGGCCGCGGCGAACGGCGACATGCTGCGCGTCATCGCGACCGACGCCGAGTTCCACCGGGTGATCGCCGGCAACGCGGGCAGTGACGACGTCGCTGACCTGCTCCGTTCGGTACTCGCCCTGGTCGGCGAGGAGCGCCGGGCCGCGCTTCGGCTGCCTGGGCAGATCCGCAAGGCCGTGGCCGAACACCGCGCGATCCTCGAAGCCATCAGCCGTTCGGACGCCGCGGCGGCGCGCGAGATCACCCTCAAACACTTGCTGGACGCGAAAACCTACGCCCACGACTACGCGTCTTCCTGAATCAGCAGAACTCAGCACACGCAGAACTCGTTGCCCTCCGGATCTTGAAGCACAGCGAAGCAGCCGCTCTCGTCGTGCGCAAGCGCTTCGCCATACCTCCGGACAATGCCGCATCCGGCAATCAGCGCTACAGTCTTCATAAGTTTGTGAAGACTGTGACACCAAGGGGGCCGAACGTGGAGAAAGTGCACTTCACCGAGGAGAAGGCGACCAACCTCGGCACGCTGTACGCCCGTGCGCTCGACGCTCGCCGAAAGGACCCGATCCTCGGCGACACGGCGGCCGACGAAGCGGTCAAGAAGATCGACTACGACTTCCGCAAGCTGGGCGTGAACGAGAACGCCGCCGTCTCCGTCGCGATCCGGGCGCGGGCGATCGACGAGATGGCGGGCAAATGGCTGGCCGAACACCCCGACGCGGTCGTCGTGCACCTCGGCTGCGGCATGGACACCCGTGTGTACCGGCTCGACCCGCCGCCGTCGGTCGAGTGGTTCGACGTGGACTATCCGGAGGTCGTCGACGTCCGCGGCCGGATTTACCCGCAGCGGCCGGGGTACACGATGATCGGTTCGTCGGTCACTGATTTCGGCTGGCTCGACCAGGTTCCCGGCGACCGCGAGGCGCTGATCGTGGCCGAGGGCCTCACGATGTATCTCACCGCGGAGTCCGGCACCGAACTGGTCCGCAGGCTCGTCGGCAAGTTCCCGTCCGGCCGGATCGTGGTCGATTTCTTCAGCTCGCTCGGCATCAAGGCGCAGACGATCAACCCGGTGGTCCGCCGCGCTGGCGCGACTTTGCATTGGGGCATCGACGATCCGCACGAACTGGAGCGCTACGGCCTCCGCCTGGTGTCCTTTTTGGACGCGACAGACTGGGCGACCGACGACGCGCTGGCGAAGATCCCGGCGGCGTCCCGCCTGGCGTTGCGCGCGTCGGCGCTGTTCCCGATGATCCGCAAGATGGGGCGGATCGCGGAGTGGGATTTCTGAACCGCTAACCAACCTGGCGCAACACCGCATCGGCGACCTCGGCCACCGGCACAGTGGTCACCACCTCGAACGTCGCCGACGAACGCAGCAACGGCTCCACTTCGTCCAGATACCCCAACGTTTCGGCCAGTTCGTGCGGATGTTTCCCGTACGGATTGCCGGTTCGCGTCGTCAGCCGCTCGATCAGCACCTCGCGCGGCGCGCTCAGCAACACGATGTCGGTGAACCGCGGATAGAACCCCACCTGGTTCGAGACCGTGCCGGACACGAACAGCGGCCCCGGCGTCGACAACAACGCGGCGATCCGGTCTTCGCGCCAGAGCCCGTCTTCGCCGGTGTAGCCGCCGTAATCGGTGTCGACCGTGCGGTACCCGCGCCGGGAAAGTTCGGCGAGCAGGCTGCTTTTGCCCACTCCAGACATCCCGGTCACCAGCACCCGCACAGCGGCTACCGGGTTTCCAGCACCCGAGCCACGAACCGCCCGACTTTTTCGCTCATCCGTTCCACGCGCTCCTCCTCCGAGAGCGTCTCCTTGGGCTGCGGCACCGCAGGCCGGAGTTCGCCGCGGAGATACGCGCTGCACGCCAGGTCAGAGCACAAATACGTGCCCACCGTATTGCCGTCGCGACCAGGTTTTCCGGCCAGCCGGGCGGTGAACAGCGTGATGTCGGCGAGCGGATGCGTCGTGGAGCAGAACGCGCACATGTTGCTGCGCAGCCGCGATTTCGGCGGCGGCGCGGCGCGCAGCGACAGGCCGATCACCTCGTCGCCGTGCGGCACGACGAGGTACGCCCGGCCGGGCGCCTTCACGTCGCGCCAGCCAAGGAAGTCTCGCTTCTCCCACGGGACGTCGGCGGGCAGCGTGACGGACTTGGCTTCCCCGCGGGAACAGTTGACGAACGAGGCGCGGATCTCGGCGGGGTCGAGCGGTTGCATACGACCACGCTAACCATCGCCGCACCGCAAGAGCGACGGCTTTTTTCGCTCCCGGACCCGCCACCCCATACGATCTGCGGGTGCGCACGATGATCGCAGGGAGGTTCCGGCTGGTTCTGCGCACCAGTCTGGGCTTCGCCGCGCTCGGCGTCGGATCGAGTGTCGCCGGCGCCGGAGTCGTCGCGTTGCTGCTGCTCCTGCAGGGGTTGCCGGAGGACGTCGACGACCGCGGCTGGGTGCTCGGCGTCACCGCGGCGGGAGTGGTCGCGCTGGCGCTGATCGTCGGCACGCTCTGGACCGCCTACCTGCAACGCCGCACCGTGGTGTGGTTCACGATCGGCCGCCCGCCGACCGCGGACGAGGCCAAACGGGCACTGCGGCTGCCCTTTGACATGGCCGTGGTGAGCGGCACGCTCTGGCTGATCGGCGCGCTCGCGCTCGGCATCCTGGCCGGCGTCCTCGGCTCGATCGGCGACGCGGCGGGCATCGCGCTCACCATCGGGCTCGGCGGGCTGACCACGGTCGGGCTCACCTACCTGGCCGCGGAATGGGTCGCGCGGCCGGTGATGACGATGGCCCTCGACGTCCTGCCGCCGCGCGGGACGCTGCCGGTCACCGTGCTGACGCGGCTGGTCGTCACGTGGGTGCTGGCCAGCGGCGTACCGCTGATCGGCGTGCTGCTGGTGACCACACCGCCCGATCTCGGCCGCCACGGCAACCCGACGGCGAGCCTGATCGTGCTCTCCGTGACCGGCCTGACGACCGGAGCGATCGGCACCGCGCTCCTGTCCCGCGCCGTCGCCGCGCCGCTGCACCGGCTGCGGATCGCGCTCGACGGAATCGCGCGCGGACGCAAGGACGTGCACGTCGACGTGGACGATTCCAGCGAGATCGGGATGCTGCAGACGTCGGTCAACGACCTCGCCGCCGGCCTGCGCGAACAGGACCGGATGCGCGACCTCTTCGGCCGCCATGTCGGCACCGACGTCGCCCGGCACGCGCTCGAATACGGCGCTTCGCTCTCCGGCGACGTCCGCGAGGTCACCGCGCTGTTCGTCGACGTCGTGGACTCGACAGCGCTCGCGTCGCGCACCCCGCCGCAGGAATTGGTCGAGAAACTGAACCGGTTTTTCGCGAGCGTGGTGTCCGCAGTGGACGCTCGCGGCGGGCTGGTCAACAAGTTCCAGGGCGACGCCGCGCTGTGCGTTTTCGGCGCGCCGACCCGGCTGTCCGACAGTCCGACGATGGCGCTCGCCGCGGCCCGCGCGATCCGCGACGCGGTGGTGTCGGAAGGCGAGCTTGACCTGGGCATCGGCGTCGCGACCGGGCAGGTGTTCGCCGGGCAGCTTGGCGCGTCGAGCCGCTTGGAATACACCGTGATCGGCGACGCGGTGAACGAAGCCGCGCGGCTCACCGAACACGCGAAAGCCGCGCCGTCGCGGGTGCTCGCCAGCGAAACGACAGTGAAGGCCGCGCTCGGCGGCGAACGGGAACACTGGCGGCTGCACGGCGAACTCCACCTGCGCGGCCGCCACCGCGAGACCCGGACCTGGACGACTTAGTACTCCCGCCCCTCGTTCATCACCTCGGCAATCCGAGCCAAAAAGTCCCGCACCACAGCGTTTTCCGACTCGCTGAGCGTCCGCGACACCGCATCCAGCTTCTCGATCGCCGGCCACCACACCGCCGACGCGATCTCCCGCGCGGAATCGGTGACCATGACCGCCACCCTCCGCCGATCCGTGTCGCTGCGAACGCGCGCGAGATAACCGGCCTCTTCCATCCGGTCCACCAGCGTCGTCGCCGAGGGGCCGCTGATCCCGAGGCGGCGGCCCAATTCCACCGGACCCATCGGTCCGTAGTGGTTGAGGAGCGCGATCGCGGTGAGGTCGTTCGCGTTCATCCCGACGCTCTTCGCCATCCGCGCCATCAGGTCACGGCTGGCTTCGATGACGTCGCGCACCGCGAAGGTCGTCGCGTTCACGTTTTCGAGCGCTGCCTGGTTCTCGTCCACGCGACCCTCCTTGTCAGTAGAGAAACTAATAGATAGATTAACTATGTACTTGAGCAACGGCAAGGAGGGGAATCATGACCCGTCGCAGTCTTCTCATCTCCGGAGCCAGCATCGCCGGCCCCGCGCTCGCTTCCCGGCTCGCCCAGTCCGGCTGGGACGTCACCGTCGTCGAACGGTTCGACCAGCTGCGCGAGGAGGGCCAGAACGTCGACATCCGGGGCGTTGGCCGCCAGGTGCTGCGCAAGATGGGGCTCGAAGAAGCGGTCCGCGCGGCGCACACCGGCGAGGTCGGCACGCAGTTCGTGGACGAAAACGGACGCGTCGTCGCCGAGTTCCGCGCCGGCGACGGCGATTCCGGAGGCGGGACCGCGGAGATCGAAATCCTGCGCGGCCAGCTGTCGAGACTGCTGTATGAGCAGTCAGCCAGCGAGACGACGTATCGATTCGGCGACCAGATCCAGGCACTGCACGACGACGGCGCCGGTGTGGACGTCGACTTCCAGAGCGGCGAAACCCAGCGCTTCGACGCCGTGGTCATCGCCGAAGGCCTGCGTTCCCGCACCCGCGCGATGCTGATGCCGGACGTGCGTCCGCACGAACTCGGGCTCTACACCGCGCATCTCGCGCTCCCGCGGATCGCGACCGACAACGCTTGGTGGCGCGCGATGTTCTGCGGCCGCGGGCGGATGTTGTTCCTGCGTCCGGACAACGTCGGCACGATGCGCGCCGGGCTGTTCTTCCTGTCCGACGTACGCGGTCTGGATCGGCTCACTCCCGAGGACACGGTGTCTGTGCTGCGCAAGACGTACGCCGACGTCGGTTGGGAAGGCCCGCGCATTCTGGCCGAAATGGACAACGGCTCGCTGTACCTGGAAGACGTCGGCCAGGCGAAACTGCCGACGTGGCACCAGGGCCGGGTCGTGCTGCTCGGCGACGCGGCTTACTGCGCTTCGCCGGTCAGCGGCATGGGCACGACGCTCGCCCTCACCGGCGCGTACGTCCTGGCCGGAGAACTCACGGCGAACGAAGACCCGCGCGCCGCGTTCGGTGAGTACGAACGCCGGATGCGGCCTTTGGTCACCGAGGCGCAGCGGCTTTTCCCCGGCGCGCCGCAGGTGACGATGCCGCGGGCGCAGGCGCATCGGACCGCGATCCACGCCGCGCTGCGGATGGCGAGCACCCCGTTGGCGCGGCGGCTGGGCAAGGCCGCGGGACGGTTCGGGAAGCCGCGTTCGGAGGCGATCGCGCTGCCCGAGTACGCGTAGCTCAGGGCAGCTCAGGCCAGGTCAGCACCGTCGAACCCCAGGTCAGCCCGGCCCCGAACGCCGTCAGCAGCACCTTGTGCCCCGGTGTCAACGTCCCGTCGGCGACCGCGTCCGCGAGCGCCAGCGGGATCGACGCCGCGCTGGTGTTGCCGACGCGGTCGATGTTCGACACCACCGCGTCCGCGGGCATGCCGAGCTGCTTCGCGGTCGCCTGCAGGATGCGGATGTTCGCCTGGTGCCCGACGAACCGGTCGACGTCGCCGACCATCCAGCCCGCCTGGTCCAGCACCGCGCGCGAGGATTCCGCCATCCGCGCGCACGCCTGCCGGAACACGGCGGTGCCCTGCATGACCATGAACCGGTCCTTCGGGTTCTCCGGCACGCGCTGCGCCGCACCGCCCGCTTCGGCCCACAGCAGCTTGGCCAGCTCGCCCTCGCTGTGCAGGTCGAACGGGCCCAGCGCGCCGCGTTCGCCCGGGTCGCCCGCGCGCAGCAGGACCGCGCCGCCGCCGTCGCCGAAGATCGGCACCGTGGTGCGGTCGTCCGGGTCGACCAGCGAGGTGAAGACGTCCGCGCCGATCACCAGCACCCGCTCGGCCATCCCGCCCGCGATGAACCCGGCGGCGGTCGCGAGCGCGTAGACGAAACCGCTGCACACCGCGTTGACGTCGAACGCCAGCACCGTGCCGAGGCCGAGCCGGGCCGCGACCTGCGGCGCGGTGGCCGGGCACAGCTGGTCGGCGGTCGAGGTGGCGAGCACCACGGCGTCCGCGTGCCCGTCCGGGCCGAGCGCCGCCCGGCCCGCCTCCTCGGCGAGGTCCACTGTGGACTGGCCGGGGGCGACCCTGCGGCGCTCTCTGATCCCGGTGCGGGTGCGGATCCACTCGTCGGTGGTGTCCAGGCGGGCCGCGATCTCGTCGTTCGTCACCACGCGCTCGGGCAGCGCGCCGCCGAGTCCGGCGACGACGGCGGCGCGGTGGCGCGACCGGACAGCACTCATGGCGGAACCTCCCAGACCGGCTTGTTGGCGGACGTCGCCGGTTGCCTCCCTTGTATGGCCTACCCCTGGGTAGACCGGTCAGTTGTGTTCCACGTCACTAAGAGACCTCTTCCACATTCGCTCAATAGGAGGTATTGCGATCGACCGCTGAGCAGCGTGGTAAACCCGAGGCTTTTTGTCGGTCCGCCCGGTTAGCCTGAAGTGTGCGCACTCCCGACCTGGACCAGCTAGACCTCGCCATCCTGTCCTGCCTGCAGAACGACGCCCGCACGATCGCCGAGGTCATCGGGTCCAAAGTCGGCCTGTCCGCCGCGGCCGTCCAGCGGCGGATCAAACGGCTGCGCGAGGCCGGAGTGATCGAGAAGGAGATCGCGGTGCTGTCCCCGGCCGCGCTCGGGCTGGACATGACGTTCGTCGTCATGGTCGAGATGGAGCGCGAGAGCATGGCGGTGCTCGACGGCTTCCGCGCCCAGGTCCTCGCCGACGACTGCGTGCAGCAGTGCTACTACGTCACCGGCACCGCGGATTTCGTCCTCGTGGTCACCTGCCCGGACATGGCGGCGTTCGAGACTTTCGCGCGGCGGACGTTCTTCGACAACCCCAACGTCCGGCACTTCACCACGAGCGTGGCGATGGACCGGGTCAAAGTGGGCCTCACGCTGCCGCTCTCCTGACCTGCGCGGAAACGCAAGGGTTCTGTGTCCGGCGTTACGTGTTCGCGTCCTGATGCAACCGATCGCGTGAACGTCGGCGGAACGACGTCATGTGCCCCCGAGTCGATCATCTCCCTGCCGACCAGTTCGCGAGGCGCGAACGACCGGAGGACTCCAGGAGCAGCCGTGCACACCACCGACGCCGTACACCAGACCCAGTTCGTACTGCTGAACGAGAGCACTACGCCGGTGCTGTCCCGCCTCTCCTTCCACGTGTCGGAGCCTTACGCGGTCACCGTGGCGTTCCGGACCGAACGCGGCCGGTGGATCGAGTGGACGTTCGCCCGCGAGCTGCTCGTGACCGGGCTGGACGAGCCGACCGGGATCGGCGACGTGCGGATCCGGCCGGACCTGTCCGAGGACGAGGCCTTGCTGACGCTGGAAATCGAGTCGCCGGACGGCTACGCGTCGTTCGAGCTGGAGCGCGCCGACCTCGAGGCGTTCCTGGACTCGTCCTACGAGCTGGTGCCGCTCGGAGCCGAGAGCGAGCACTTCGACATCGACGGGCTGATCGAGGAGATCAGCAACGTGTGACACAAGACCTGCCGATCCCGCGGCAATGAGGACAGGGGCGGTTCGAGTGCGCTGGAGGCACTCGAGCCGCCTTTGTCGCATTTGGACCCGCCGTAAGCCAGAACCGTAAGCCAGAACACAGTGGCGTCCGGAAAGACCGGCGCATAGTCCTGGTGATCTTGGGCATCAACCGGATGCCCGCGAAGCCCGCGGGCATCGTGGTCGCCCTAGGAGAAACCCCGGATGTCTCTCACCAAGCTCACCCGAGCTGCCGCCGGATCGGCAGTCCTCGCGAGTGCCTTCGCTCTCGCAGCCTGCGGTTCCCCGGCCAATTCCGCCGCGCCGGCGGCTTCCTCGCCCGCCGCTCCCGCCGCGGAATCCAGCGCTCCGGCGACCACCGCCAAGGAGAAGAAGCCGGACGCGCAGACGCCGCGATGCACCACCGACAACCTGTCCGTGTCGCTCGGCGCGGCGAAACCGGCCGGCAGCCAGCTCGAACTCCCGCTGACGTTCAAGAACACCTCGTCCCACGCCTGCGACCTGCACGGAACCCCCGGGGTCGACCTGCACGGACCGGAGCACCCCGTCTACGGACCGGTCGACTCGCTGCTGCGGCGGGAAAACGGCCCGGCGCACAACATCCTCGCCCCGGGACGCACGGCGACCGCGAAGATCACCGTGCTCCCGTCCGACCCGAACCCGCCGGCCGAATCTCCGGCCTGGACCGCGCAGAGCCTCAGCACGATCCCGCCGGGCCAGACCAAGGCGCTGAAGGCCGCGTGGCCGTCGAACATCGCGATCACCCGCCAGGACGGCGCGACGCACCCGGGCACCTGGGTCGACGGGATCACCGCCGACGCGTCCTGACACAGAGGGGAGTGCCCGCGCGGGCACTCCCCTCTCGGATGTCAGCCTCGGACGAGTGTCGTGCCGGTCGCGGACAGCGCGACGTTCACCGGGTAGTAGTAGCTGTTGACGGTGTCGCCGCCGGAAACCATGCCCTGCGCCTGGTTTCCGCTGATGAACGAACCGCCGGAGTCGCCGTGGTCGGACCGCGCGTTGGTGAGCACCATGCCGGTCACGGTGCCTTCCTGGTAGCGCACGGTCTGGTTCTTGGCGCGGATCGTTCCGCAGGTCCAGCCGGTGGTGGAACCGGATTTGCACACCGAAGCGCCGACCGCGGCCTCGGTGGAACCGGCGACCCGGGTGCCGTTGTTGATCTGGCCGACCGGGGTCCAGTTGCTGTTGACCCGCGCGGCCGCGTAGTCCGCGCCGGGGAACCGGTAGGTGGAGAACTGGCCCATCGCGACCCGGTTGTAACCGGACAGCGCGCCGCCGCCGGTGAGCGCCGCGCAGTGGCCCGCGGTCAGGAAGCCGCCGTTCACCGAGAATCCGACCGAGCAGCGGGACGAACTGCCGATGTAGTACGCGTCGCCGCCGAGCACGTTGTAGTGCGCCTTGGGCACCGCCGAGGTCTCCGTCACGCTCACCGCCGCAGTGTCCACACCGGACTGCCGGACGAACTGCTCCGCCGCGCCGCGCTGTCCCTTGAGGACAGTCAGGCTGATCCGGTTGCTCGCGGTGTCGATGCCCCAGCCGGTGACCGATTTCGGCGCGGACTTCTCCTGGGCGTTGAGCTTCTGCACGGTCGCGTCCAGCTGCCGGGCGCTGAACCGGACGACCTGCGCCTCGGCGCCCGCCGCGCGCACCTGGTCGACAAGCGCCGCGTCGGTCACCGCGACCACGGCCTTGCCGGTCGCCGCGTTGAAGCTCGTGCCGCTGAAGCGTTCGCCGAGAGCCTTCTCCAGTGCCGCGCCGACCTTGTTCGCGGCCTCCTCGTTCGCGAGCCGGGCGAGTGCCTGGCCGTGAGTGAGGCCGAGGTCGCGCTGCATCGCCGGGACCATGTCGGGGTTGAGCGGGGCGGCGCTCGCGGCCGGGACACCGGCGAAGATCGCCGTCACCGCCGCGGCAGCGGTTGCGGCACCGAGGAATCTGATGGCTTTCATGCTTCTCCCTCGCGTTCGGTTCCCCCCGGCCTCGAAGGGTGCGGCGGTGGTCCAATCCACTGCAATAAGTGGCCGCGAGAATAGGTAGCGGAGCAATCCTTAAGTAGGGACTTGCGCGACTACCGAGCGTTGGCCGCCGGGGCGGACGTCCGTGGGTTGTTCCGCTGAACCGGGCAACTCCGCGCGGTTTCGCACTCTTTGTGACCGCACGCCGGGATTTCTTCTGCCATTTGGTGACCGTGCGGAGGCAGACGTGTGAGCAGCGTGCCCGCGTACCCGTCGAGAGTCGGTTTACCGCGCCCCGCGCACTGCTTAAGCTCCGGGCGAAACGGACAAGACGCGCACTGGGGAGGTCGTGATGTGGCCGGCCGTTCCGACAGTGGTTTCCGTGCGTCCGCGTCCGGCGGCGTTCGCCGGACGCGACCGCGAACTCGCCGCCGTCGCTGAAGTTCTCCGCCATCGGCCCGCCGCGGTGCTGGTCGAGGGCGCGCCGGGAATGGGCAAAACCCGGCTGCTCGCCGAACTCGCCGCGCGGCCGGAGTTTTCCCGAGTCCGCGTGCTGCGCGGCGCGTGTCCGCAGTTGGCCGAGCCTTTTCCGTACGGGCCGGTGCTGGAGGCGTTGCGCTCCGCCGGGGATCGGCTCGGGCCGCTGAGTCCTGTTTCCGGTGCGCTGCAACCACTTCTGCCGGAGCTGGCGGACGTTCTGCCACCCGCTCCGGAGCCGCTGCCGGACCCTGGCGCGGGGCGGCATCGCGTGTTCCGCGCGTTCCGGGAGCTGCTGATCGCCTGCGGGCCGACCGTCTTGCTCATCGACGATCTGCATCGCGCCGACCCGGGAACCGGTGACCTGCTGCGGTTTCTGGCGGTTGACTGGCCGCCGGATCTTGGGGTGGTCGCTACCTGCCGCACCGGGAACTCCAGCGTCCGCAGCGTTCCCGGGGTGCACAGCGCGCAGGTCACGCTCGGGCCGTTGGACGCCGCGGCGGTCTCGGCGATGGCCTGCGACCTTCTGGACCTGCCTCGGATCAGCGGAGAGTTTGCCGCGAAACTGCATGAGTACACGGCTGGGATTCCCTTTGTCGCCGACGAAACTCTCCGCGCACTGCGTGGTGCTGAGCTGACCGAGTCGGCATTGGACCGGCTGGAAGTTCCTGCCGCGCTTCAGGAATCGGTGTCCAGGCAGTTGTCCGCGCTTCCGGAAGCCTCGGCGCAGCTTGCCAAAGCCGCTGCTGTGCTCAATGTTCCCGCCCAGCTGTCGGTGCTGAACGAGCTGGCGGGGTTGGCCGAGGGCGAGGTTGTGCTGTCTGGCTTGCTGGACGAGGTCGACGACAATCGCTACGGCTTCCGGCATCCGTTCGCGCGCAAAGCAGTGTACGATGGCCTTAGCGCGCTTGAACGAAAACTCTTGCACACCAAGGCAATGCACCTGCCAGGTCAACCATTGTCGCTGCTCGCCGCGCACGCCCACGCCGCCGGATGCGTCGAGGAATGGCGACAGTACGCGGAAGAAGCTGCCGACGAGGCGATCGCACACGGCGACACCGCACGCGCGATCGACTTGCTGCAGGCGATCGTCGCGAAGGCGGACGAGGACGCGGTCGGCCGGCTGGCGAAGAAGCTCAGCGACGTCGCGCTGCGCGTCTTCCGGCCGGATGTCCATTTGACGCTGGAGAAAGTGCTCGAAGACCGGCCGCTCCCGCCGGCCGTGCACGGGACGATCCGGCTCGCGCTGGGCATGCTGCTGGTCCGCGTCGCCGGACGGCTGGAGCAGGGTCGCGCGGCGGTCGAACGCGCCGTCGCCGAACTGTCGGACCGGCCGGAGCTCGCCGCGCGCGGGATCAACCTGCTCGCGCTGCCGTTCGACGGGCTCACGCCGCTGTCGTGGCACGAGCAGTGGATGCGCCGTGCCCGGGAAGTCCACTCCGGACTGACCGATCCCGAGCTTCGGCTGACGCTCACCGGAGACCGGATCGCGACCGCCTCGCACATCGGCGACGGTTCGGCGTGGGCGGAGTTCGAGGCGATGCCGGACACCGCGCCGAGCGTCGCCGAACGCGTGCAGCTGGCCCGGCTGTGGTGCAACCTCGCCGACGCGCAGTCGTGGTCCGGCCACCTCGACCGGACTGAAAAGCTGGTCGCCGAGGGTCTGCGCCGGGCTTCTGAAGCTGGTGCGCTGTACCCGAAAGGCCTGATCGAAGGCACCGAAGTGCGGCTCGCCTGGTTCCGCGGCACATGGGACGGCCTCGCTGAGGCGACCGAAGACGTCCGTACGCGGCATCCGGCGCTGGGCGCGATCGTCATGGAGACGTCGCTGGTGCTAGGCGGCCTGGCCGCGGTGCGCGGCGAGTTCGCGGCGGCGCGAAGACACTTGGCCGACGCCTCGGCGCACCGTCCGGGCGAAGGCCCTATCCCCGTTGTCCTGTGCGCGGCTTCGGTGTTGATCGGCGTGCATCTGTCGACCGACGATGTCGCAGCAGCCTGCGAAGCCGCCGATGTCGCTGTCGACGCCGCGCGTCGCAAAGGCGTGTGGGTCTGGGCAGCGTCGCTCGTCCCAGCTGCCGCGGAGGCGTACACACGCGCAGACCGTTGGCACGACGCCGACGCGTTCGTCGAAGAGTTCGCGCGCGGCATCGAAGACCGCGACGCGCCTCTCGCCGCCGCAGCCCTGCACGCTGGCCGCGCTGTCCTGACCAACGCGCGCGCGAAGCACCTAGCGGCCGCGACACTCTTCGACACCGCCGCCGACGCGTACGCAGAGCTGCCGATGCCGTACCTCGCGGCAGGCATGCGAGAACGCGCCGCACGCTGCCGTCTCGAAGCAGGCCAAGACGGTGCGACAGCCCCGCTCAGCGAGGCCGCAGCTGCGTACGTACAGCTCGGTGCCACGCGCGACGCTGGCCGCTGCCATCACGTGCTTCGCGAACACGGTGCCTGGGCACCGTCACAACGCGGCCGCCGCGGCTACGGTCGCGAACTGTCGCCGCGAGAGCGCGAAGTCGCCGAGATGCTCGCGGAGGGCCGAACGAACCGGCAGATCGCCGACGGTCTGTTCCTCTCACCGCGCACGGTGGAACAGCACGTGGCGAAGGTGCTTCGCAAGCTAGGCGCGCGAAGCCGCACTGACGTCGCGAGGAAGCTGCCAAGCGTTCCGTCACCCTGACGCCGGTTCGTCCTCTTCGACCGCACTGCCCCGCGACACGTCTATCGCTGCGACGCGCCAACCCGCTGCCCGCGCCCTACCGTTGGTCAGGTGGCTGACGAATCAGTGCCTGCCTGGCGGCGGGCAACCAAAGGCGAGACCCGGTGGCCGGCGGCGGCCGTCGTCGTCGGGACGCTCGCGCTGCAGCTCGCCCTGCCCGACGAGATGGTGCTGCACCCGTGGTGGCTGCTGCCTTCGCTGACCGCCGTGCTCATCGTCGCGCTGCTGCTGCTCAATCCCGGCCGGCTGACCGAGTTCAACATCGTCGAGCGGATGGTGGCGCTGACCTCGCTCGCCGTCGTCAGCGTGCTCAACGGTGCCTCCGCGGTGCAGTTGGTGATCGGAATCGCACAGGGCGCGCAACGCGGGCACGCGGTGCAGGTGCTGATCAGCGGCGTGGTCATCTACTGGACCAACATCGTCGTCTTCTCGCTCTGGTACTGGGAGTTCGACCGCGGCGGCCCGGCCAGGCGCGCGGCGGGCCGATCGGACTTCCCCGACCTGCAGTTTCCGCAGATGAGCGACCCGTCGATGGCCAAGGCCGAGTGGGAACCGCGCTACCTGGACTACCTCTACACCTCGTTCACCAACGCCACCGCGTTCAGCCCGACCGACGTCATGCCGCTGCGGATCTGGGCGAAAATGACAATGATGGTCCAGGCCGGGATCTCGCTGCTGCTCGCGCTGATGGTGTTCGCCTGGGCGGTCAACGGCCTCCAAGGCTGAAACCCGCTAGCCCCGCCCGCGTCCGCCAGGTATATCTCCGGCCATGGAGCTTCCCGAACCGCCTTACTACGCGGTGATCTTCACGTCCCGGCGCACCGACGGCGACCGCGGCTACGCCGAGCGCGCCGCCTACATGGCCGAACTCGCCGCCAAGCAGCCCGGGTATCTCGGCATGAACTCCGTCCGCGACGAATCCGGGCTCGGCATCACCGTGTCCTACTGGCGGGACGAGGACTCCATCACCGGATGGCGCACCAACCTGGAGCACACCGAAACCCGCAACCAAGGCCGCACCGAGTGGTACCGCTCCTTTGACGTCCAAGTTTCGCGAGTCGAACGCGCCTACTGCTTCGAACGTCCGTGAAGGGAACCCTGAGGGACTCAGAGTCCCTCAGGGTTCCCCTCACGACCTTTTACTGCCGGGTCATCGAGAAGCTCTGGCCGTCCGAGCCGATCGCGCCGGGGGTCCAGGTCGCGCTGCCGCCGTCGTCGGCGTTGAGGCCCTGCGGGCTGGTGTCCGCGAGGTTCTTGCCGTCGAACTTCACGCCGTCGAACTTCACGCCGCCGCTGATCGAGGGGTACGAATCGGTCGGCGATTCGATGATCGCCTCGGCCGACGAGTGCTTCGCGTTCAGCGACTGCGTGGTCGTCTTCGTCCAGCCCTGAGTGTCGTTCTTCAGGTCGAGTTTGTAGCTGTTGTTGCTGCGCGTGACCGTCGCGGTGAGATGGTCGCCCGCCTTCACCGGCGCCTCGCTCGCCGAGTAATACACCGGTGCGGCCGGGTACATTTCGTACCACGCCTGGTATTGCGGGCTGCCGCTGGAACAATCGGTCGCGACGCCGGTTTGCTCCACAGAGGACGATCCGTCGCCGTCGATGCCCACCCACGGCGCGAAGAGGTCGTTGCTGGATTTACAGGTCGCCGACGGTTCGGTCCAGCCGGCGGTCGCGGTGGTGAAACTGCCGAAACTGACGTAGCCGCCCCAGTTTCCGCCGGAGTAGTGGTTCCCGTGGAAGTGCTGGCCGAAGGTGACGGGCCCGGCTCCCGCGCCGGCGACGAGGGTCGCGGCCGCGAACGCGCCGACCGCCAGCAATCCGAGGGGACGACGGAAAGATCGTGAACTCATGGGCGTCCAATCTGGTCACGGGAGTGCCTGCGCGTACCAGTGTTGAATTTCGCCCGGCCGAGTTGGTAGCTACTTTCGAAGGGTATTCACATCTCGGGAAAACTTCACCAAATGTCCCGATTCTCCTTTGTGTACACGGAAGTCCGTGCCCGCCCGCCTGGGGAGGCAGCGGGCCGGCACGGACTCCTTCCGAAGTGGACTACCGCGCCGTACGGGCGTGCGCGGTGTCCACGAACTGGGTGGTGTACGTCTTGGACAGATCGATCTTGTCCTTTTTGGGCTTCACATTGCTGGACGAAGCACCCAGCACCTTCAGCACATTCTGCGCGCCGGACGGGTCCATCCGGCCGTCCTTGGTGAACATCGGCAGACTGTCCTTGAGCGACTTGACGTACAACGCCTTGTCACCGCCCGCGAACGACGGCGGCATCAGATCGGCCACCTGCTCCGCGGTGTGCGTGGAAAGCCACTGCAGCGAATTCACGTACGCGTTGGCGAGTTTCTGCACGACGTCCGGATAGCGCTTCACGATTTCGCAGCTCATGTACAGCGAACTCGCCGGGTACAGCCCGCCGAGCGCCGCCCGCGTGCCTTCCGGCGTGCGCATGTCGTAGAGCACCTTGGCCTGCCCGGTGTTGGTCAGCTGCGCGATCGTCGGGTCGGTCGTCATGCCCGCGTCGATCGAACCTTGTTGCATGGCAGAGATAAACGTCTGCCCGGCCCCGACCTTCACCGGCGTGTAGTCCTTGCTGCCGACCCCGCCGCGGCTCGCGAGCGCCTTGGTGAGGAAGTCCGTCGACGAGCCCAGCGACGTGACGCCGAGGTTCTTGCCGCGGAAATCCGCACCCGACTTGATGTGCCCGGCCTTCGGAGTCGCGACCATTTCCGCCTCCCCGGGCACATTCGCGAACTGCACCACGCTGGTGATGCATTGGTCCTTGGCCTGCAGGTCGATCGTGTGGTCGTAGAACCCGACGACGCCCTGCACCTCGCCGGCCAGCAACGAGGTTTCCGCGTTGGCCCCGGACGGCTGGTCGAACAGTTCGACGTCCAGCCCCTGCTTCTGGTACTCGCCCAGCTGCTTCGCGAGCTGCCCCGGGAGATAGATCACTTTGGACAGTCCGCCGACCATGATCTTGATGTGCGGCCGCCCGCCGTTGCCGAGGTCGATCTCCCGGGAATCCCGGCAGGCGCTCACCCCGGCCACGGTCACCAGCGCGGCCGCCGCGACCGCGAGTGTCCTCTTTAGCCGCATGTCAGATATCCCGCCGTCCGTCGTCGGCCGACATCTGCGGACGCCAGCGCAGCAGCTTGCGTTCCGCCGAACCGATCAGCCATTCCGCGAACAACGCGACGACCATGATCACGAGCATCCCGGCGTAAACCCCGGCGGTATCGAACGTGCCCTGCGCGTTGGCGATCAGGAATCCCATGCCCGCCTTGGCCCCGGTGTACTCGCCGACGACCGCACCGATCAACGCGAAGCCGAACGCCACGTGCAGCGACGAAAGAATCCACGACGTCGCACTGGGCAGCACGATCGACTGCAGCACCTGCCACCGCGTCGCGCCAAGAATGCGCGCGTTGTCGATCAGGTTGCGATCCACTTCCCGGGCACCGGTGAACGCGTTGAAGAACACCGCGAAGAACACGAGCACGAACACCGTCGCGACCTTCGAGGACAGCCCGAGCCCGAACCAGATCACGAACAACGCGGCGAGCACGATACGCGGCATCGCGTTGGCCGCCTTGATAAACGGAGCCAGCACCTCGGCGAGATACGCACTGCGACCAAGAATGACACCGCAGATCACGCCGGCGACCGCACCGAGCACAAACCCGATCACGGCTTCTTCGACAGTCACCAGGATCTGGTACCAAATGGTCCCGAAGTCGGTCCCGGTGGTGAACCATTCGGTGAGCCGCTCCCAGATCTTCGACGGCATCGAATAGAAGAACGGGTCGATCCAGAACCGGCCCGCGATTTCCCACAAGCCAAGCCAGGCAACGAGAATCGCCAGCCGCAGCAGCCAGACGTTGCGCTTGTGCCGTCCGGCGGAGCGCTTCGCGCGGGAGAGAATGTCTTGTTCGGTTTCGAAGACCGGCGTCGGCGCGGTCTGAGTCTCAAGCGACACCGGTCGCTCCCTTCTGGCGGGCCTTGTCGACCTCGCCGCGCAGCGATTCCCAGATGTCGGAGTAGATCGTGCGGAATTCCTCGGTCAGCCGGAGTTCTTCCACCTTGCGCGGACGCTCCAGCGGGATCTCGAAGACGTCCTTGACCGTCGCCGGGCTCGTGGTCAGCACGACCACCTTGTCCGCCAGCGCGATCGCCTCGTCGAGGTCGTGCGTCACGAAGATCACCGCGGCGCCGGTGCCGGACCACAGCCGGAGCAGTTCGTCCTGCATCAGCGCGCGAGTCTGGACGTCGAGCGCGGAGAACGGCTCGTCCATCAGCAGGATTTTGGGCTCGGTGACCAGCGTCTGCGCCAACGCGACGCGCTTGCGCATCCCACCGGAAAGCTGGTGCGGGTAGTACTTCTCGAACCCGGCCAGGCCAACGCGACCGATCCAGTCGGCCGCCTTCTTCCGGGCGTCCTCTTTGGACACGCCGCGGAAGCGCGGCCCGGAAGCGACGTTGTCCAGCACCGAACGCCACGGCATCACCGCGTCGGTCTGGAACATGTAGCCGACGCCGTCCGGAATGGACTTCACGTCGGAGCCGTGCACGACGACCCGGCCCGCCGACGGCGGCTGCAACCCGGAGACCAGGGACAACGTGGTGGATTTGCCGCATCCGGTCGGCCCGACCACGGCGACGAACTCCCCCGGTTCGACGGTCATGGTCAGCTCGCGGACTGCGGTGTGGACAGAACCTGATCCGCTCGGGAACCTTTTGGTGGCGCCGATCAGTTCGATGAGTGGGGCCATCGAGGTGACTCCTTCGTCACGGTGGGGACTCGCTCGAGGCAGGTTAAGAGCGCGTTTCGCGGTGGAGAAGCTTGTCGACGTTCTGCGTGCGCTCTGCGCGTTCTCCACGTTTTGCTCGTTTAGCGCACAGCGCTGAGCTGGGGGTATGTTCCCTGGCATGCCGAAGTGGGCGCTCTTTCCGCGGATGCGGTTCACCCGTCAGGTGCTGCTGTTGCAGATCGGCGTGGTGGTCCTCGTCGTGGGCCTCGGCGTCGCGCTGATCAGCTGGCTCCTGCGCACGACGCTGACCGAACAGTACGGCGAGCGGGCCTTGGCGATCGCGAAATCGGTCGCCACCGAGCCGGTGGTGATCGCTGGTGCGGCCTCCCGGAAACCCAACTCAGACCTCCAGCAGCGAGTCGAAGCGGAGACGCAGACGGACGACGCGCTGTTGTTCGTGGTCATCACCGACGACCACGGGATCCGGCTGGCGCACCCGACGCTGTCCGAGGTCGGCAGGCAGGTGAGCACCCCGTGGGAGGAGGTGATCGCGGGCAACGACGTGGTCAGCGAGTTCAACGCGGGCACCTTAGGACCGTCCGTCCGCAGCAAGACCCCGATCAAGCAGGGCTCGCGGGTCGTGGGCGAGGTGAGCGTCGGCTACCGCATCGGAGAGCTGACCGGCGACTTCAACCGGCTGTTCATCCTGACGGTGGTCTTCAGCGGCGGCGCTCTCCTCATCGGCGCGGGCGCGTCCGCCCTGCTCAACCGCCGCCTTCGCCGCGTAACCCACGGCCTCGAACCCCACGAACTGACCGAACTGCTCTACGAACACGAAGCCGTCCTGCACGGCATCGGCGAAGGCGTCCTGGCTGTCGACGCGGAACACCGGGTGACCGTCCGCAACGACGAAGCCGAACGCCTCCTCGACACCCCACTGCCCGTCGGCACGCCGCTGGAAGACCTCGACCTGTCCCCGCGAGTCCACAAGGCAGTCGCGGAAGGACGCCCGGTCGACAACCTCCTGGCCGTAGCCGGAAACCGCGTCCTGGTGATCAATTCCCGCGCCGTACAACGGGATGAACGCTCGCTCGGCACCGTGCTGACCTTCCGCGACCGCACCGACCTCGACACTCTCACCCGCGAACTCGACGGCATCCGCTCGCTGTCCGACGGCCTGCGCGCGCAACGACACGAGTTCGCGAACCGCCTGCATACGCTGTCCGGCCTGCTGCAACTGGGCCATCACACCGAAGCCGAGGAATACCTGCAAACCCTCACCGAATCCACCGCCTCGCGCGCGGAACCGCTCGACGACCGGGTCGCCGATCCGTATCTGCAAGCCCTGCTGGTCGCGAAAACCGAGCAGGCGCAAGAAAAAGGCATGGAACTGCGACTGGCCGACGACGCCTGGGTCCCCGCCTCGGTGACCGACCCGATCGCCGCGGGCACCGTCATCGGCAACCTGGTCGACAACGCCCTGCACGCCGCCCGCATGGGCCCGAGACGCCCAGCGTGGGTCGAAGTCGGCCTGCTCGCCGATGGTGCCACTCTGCACGTGTCCGTTGTAGACAGCGGACCTGGAATTGACGAAACCTTGAGGGACAAGCTTTTCGACGAAGGAGTGTCCACAAAGCTCAGTCCAGGCCACGGTCTAGGACTGGCCCTGGCCCGCCAAGCCGCGCGGGCTCGCGACGGCGACGTGTGGCTCGCCGATCCCGGCGGCGCGACGACCGGCGCGTTGTTCGTCGCCAAACTTCCCGGCCTGCTGGACCGACCCGAGGAGACCGACGCATGATCCGCACCCTGATCGTGGACGACGATTTCCGAGTTGCCGGCGTGCACGCGGGATTCGTGTCGGAGGTGCCGGGATTCACCGTCGCCGGGGTCGCGCACACCGCCGCCGAAGCCCGCGCCCGCGTCCGGGAACTGGCCCCTGACCTGGTGCTGCTGGACGTCTACCTGCCGGACGAGCCCGGCCTTTCCGTCCTGCCCGACCTGAAGACGGACACCATCGTGCTGTCCGCCGCCACCGACGCCGCGTCGATCTCCGCCGCGATCCGCGCGGGCGCGCTGAACTACCTGATCAAACCGTTCACAACGCGGCAATTGTCGGAACGGCTCACCTCGTACGCCCGGTATCGCAGCCTGGTCGCGACCGAACGTCCGCTGTCCCAAGACGACGTAGACCGCGCTTTCCGCGCTTTGCACGACCAGGACCGCGCGGCGACGCCGAAGGGCCAGTCAAGCGCGACGGCGCGCCTGGTGTCGGAACGGCTGCGCGGTTCGCCGACGCCGCTGTCCGCCGCCGAAGTGGCCCGCGAACTGGGCATGGCCCGCGCCACGGCGCAGCGCTATCTGACCGCGCTGGCGGAGTCGGGAGCAGTGGAAATGCGGCTTCGCTACGGCGCGACCGGGCGGCCGGAACACGAATACGGCTGGATCGGCTAGCCCCACTCAGCGCCCGCCGGACATCCGCTGCGCCGCGTCGAACCACGGCTTCCAGTCAAGAAACTGGTCGATTCCCACCCGCGGCGGGGTCTTGCTCGGAGTGGGCGTCTCGAGGTCCGCCCGCGGATCGGCCTGCTCCGGGGCCGCCGGAGCCGCCGTCTCGCGCGGCGTCGTCGGGCGGACCGGGTTGTGCCGCCGCACCGGGGTTTGGTGCGAGGGCACCGGGACGTACACCGTGACCGGCGGCGCGGTTTGCGTCACCTGCGGGGTGATCGTCTGCGGGACCGGGATCTGCTGCTCCGCGATCGGGACGCGCTGCTCGGCCTGCACGACGGCGTCGTCCGAGGACTGACCGGGAAGCGCGCCGGTGAAGAACCCGCCGGCGAGCCAGCCGAGTCCGACCAGGACCACCGCGACTCCCGCGCCGACCCACACCCGGGCCCGCCGCCGCGACGCCACCGCGCGCGGGCGTTCCTCGGCGGGCGCGCATCCGGCGATCACCGGGATCTGCTGGGTCGATTCGCAGCTCGTCTCCGGTGCCGCTTCCTCCAGCAGCCGCGGCCCGCGCGGCAGGCTCGCGGCGATGATTCCGGTGCGATCGACCAGTTCCCCGGAGGCGCGGTCAGCGGGCGCGGCCAATCGGCGCTCGGCAAGGCGCAGCATCGAGGGCTACCTCCGGGGTGCGGACACACGAGTGGACTGGCAGCATTCTGCGGCATTTTCGCCAGGTTCGGCGAAAATGCAACTCCATCGAGTGATCAAGAATGCGGACAGTCGCGACGCGTTATCCGTTCCGCTCGACGCGTTTGAGCCCCTGGCGCGCCAAAATCGCGAGCGGACGCTGGTATGCCGAACCGAGCACTCGCGGGATGGCGTCGATCACATACGCGTCCGGTCCGATGAGGATCCGCGCGGACCGCCTGCGCACGCCGCGCAGGATCGTCTCGGCCGCTTTCTTCGGTGTGGTAAGGGCGATTTTGTCGAATCCGGCCGCCGCCTTGGCTTGGTCGCCGCCGCCTCCGCCGCGGGCGTTGCGGGCGATGTTGGTCTTGATCCCGCCCGGGTGCACGCAGCTGACGCCGACCGGATGCCGAGCCGCGAGCATTTCTTCGCGCAGCGACTCGGTGAATCCTCGAACGGCGAACTTCGCCGCGTTGTAAGCACTCTGCGTAGGCACTCCGACGAATCCGAACACGCTAGAGATATTGACGACGTAGCCGTCGCCAGAGTCGATGAGGTGCGGCAGGAATGCCTTCGTCCCGTTCACGACGCCTCCCAGGTTGACGCCGAGCAGCCAATCGAAATCCTCGAACGTCATGTCCTCGACGGTCGCGCCCAGCGCCACCCCCGCGTTGTTGACGACGAGGTTGACCCGCCCATGCTCCCGCGCGACGTCTTCAGCGTGGGCGAGCACCGCGGCCCGGTCGGCGACATCGAGCGAATGCCCCCGCACCTCGGCCCCACGCTCGCGAGCTTCGCGGACGGTGCCCTCAAGACCCTCGGCGTCGACATCGGACAGTTCGAGAAGGGCGCCGTGCAACGCGAGTTCGAGCGCCAGCGCCCGGCCGATGCCCGAGCCCGCTCCGGTGATCACTGCGACTTTGCTCGAGAAGTCCTTCATCGTCTCCCCACCCTGGTCTCACCGCTTTCTCTGATACTAGTGACGAGGACCAGTACAGGAGGTGGCATGCGGCGCACGGTGATCGGGCTGTTCGCACTATTGAGTGCGAGCGGGACCATCGTGGCATGCGCTGAGCGCGCGGCGGACGAACCGACGGTCGCCTCGCCGACCCCGGCGAAGCCGATCCACGCGTCGATCGGCGCGTTGTTCGTCGACGGCTCGCATTACTGCACCGCGAGCGTCGTGCACAGCCCGCGCGGGGACGAACTGCTCACCGCCGCACACTGCATCCACGACGGCGAAGGCGGCGGCTACCTGGCCAATGTCACCTTCGCCCCCGGTTTCCACGACGGCGTCGCACCCTATGGATACTGGCAAGTCGGCGGCGAACTCGTCGCGCAAGGATGGATCGATTCGTCTGATCCGAACCTGGATGTCGGCTTCGCGACCGCCCGCCAAGAGGGCTCCCCCGAACCCCTAGAAGCGGTCACCGGTGCCAACCAACTAGGCACGAACGGCCCCTTCGCACGCCCAGTAACTGTGGCCGGCTACCCAGACGGCGTCGACGAGGTCGCCACCTGCGAAACCCACACCCAGCAGCAAGACGAACACCAGGTCCGCGTCGACTGCCCCGGCTTCGCAACCGGCACCAGCGGCAGCCCACTGGTAGCGGACCCGTCCCCCGAGACGAAAACGGGCACCGTAGTAGGCGTAATCGGCGGCTACGAAGCAGGCGGGTACACCGACGACGTGTCGTACTCGAGCTATTTCGACGACCAGATCACCGATCTCTACAACCGAGCGACCACCATGCCGTGACATGATGCGCCCCATGAGCACGCGCGACGTCCCGATCACCGGAGAACCGATCCGGCTGGGCCAATTCCTGAAACTGGCCGACCTCGCGGACAACGGCTCGCACGCGAAAGACCTGATCGACGCAGAAGAAGTCACGGTGAACGGCGAGGTAGAAACCCGCCGAGGCCGCCAGCTAGCGGACGGCGACGTAGTCAGCGTCGGCAACGAGAACGCCCGCGTCTCCCTGGAGCACTGACCCCTCCCGGCCCCCGACATCCGTGAGGGCCACCTTCACGGACTCAGAGTCCCTCAGGGTTCCCCTCACAACCATCGCCGGTCCGTGAGGGGCTCCTTCCCGGAATCAGATTCCCTCAAGGAGCCCTTCACAGCCCACCCGCTCGCCCGCTCGCCCGCCGCGATGCACCCCAATGCGGCATTCGGTGCATCCCACGCACCCAACGCGGCATTCGGTGCGTCACACGCACCCAACGCCACATTGGGGCGCAAGCCCCACCCACCAACAAACCGCACCGGTGCACCCAACGCTCGAGGCACCCAGCCCCTCCCCCGCACCCCGATACGAAGCCTCCCTGCGGTTGGGGGGGGGGGGGGTGTGGGGGTTTTGGTCCACACCGACGACACCACCCCCC